>JAFLSH010000170.1:0-4124 GCA_022511055.1 Prevotella sp.
TGCAATCTTGCAGACCGTGCCTTTCTTGCCGTCGCTGGTGGCCGTGACTACCATGTAGACACCGCTGGCCACTCTCCTACCCTGCCGGTCGCAGCCATCCCAGGTGAATGAGCCGCCGTTGCTGCGGCCTTCGGCTATCAGCTTGCCGCTGGGAGAGACTATCTTCACATCGGCGTTGAGCGAGAGGCCGACTACGGTGATAAGTCCTGTGTAGTCGGGTGTCACGGGGTTGGGATAGGCATAGACATTGTCTTTTGTCATGGTTTCCTGAGCCACCGTGGCATCGCTGATATATGAACACAGTCCGTTGTCGGTCAAGAAGAAGGTCTTGCCCGACTGGTTGTCGATGGCTATCGACATGATATTGTTGGAAATGAGCTTTGAGTTGTCTTTCGTGAAGTGTTGCAGCTGCTGCATGTTGTCTGCGCTGATGAGAAAGACCCCCGCGCCGTTAGTGCCAATCCACTTTCGGTTGCCGCCGTCAATGGCTATGCTGCTGACAGACATGCCTGTCAGCAGGTAGTCGGCGTAGTCGGTGCCATCGTTGCGGGGCACTTTGACCTGACAGAACGTTGCTTGTTCCTTTCCCACTTGTTCTGCCTCGTTGCGGTCGATGTAGAAAAGACCCTTGTCAGTGCCTACCCAGATGTTCTGTTGCAGGTCTTCAGCTATGTCGTACACCTCAACCACGTTGTAGGATATACCGTCTTGGTTGCTGAATCTGTTGTATTTGTAGAGTTCATCTGACCGTGGGTCATAGCAAAGTACGGCCGGGTCGGCATAGTGGGTGTTGACAAACCAGAGCCGCCCCATGCTGTCAATCAGCATGCGCCGCATGCCGCTCATGCTGACCTGGCTGTCGTCAAGCAGTTCTTCGTGGGAGTGGTCGTTCCATTCGCCGTCTTTTGTCAGTTCCAGCAGGCTGGTGTTCCTGGCCTGGCTGTTCAGCACCCACAGGTTGCCCTGGCTGTCGAACTTCACGCCGTGTACCAGCGTGTAGTCGTCAGGCAGTTCCTTTGAGGCATCAATGGCGGGCCGTAGCGGGCTGTTGCTTTTGTTGTAGAGGGTCTTGAACTGCCCGCTTTGGAACTCGTAAAGCCCGCTGCGGCCGCCGACAAAAACGTGGTTGTTGTCGGTCGGGTCAATGTCGATGCAGTTCATGTCGGCGTAGTCAACGCCGGTGATGGCTTTAAGAGAGTCTTGAAACACGGTCCAGTTGTCGCCATCATAGACCTGAACGATACCCGGATTGTCCTTGCCGGGCTTAGCAGAGAGGAAATAGCCGCCTGTGGTGTAGAGCCTGCCGTCAGTGAAGCGCGACTCGTAGAAGCTGTTGTATTTCGGGCCGCCGGGGCTGAGGCGGCTGACCGTGGGGTAGTAAGTGTCGTAGTCGCTGTTGCTGGCGGCAAACAGGCTTTCGTTGTAGTCGGCAGTCTGAGCCCAGTTGGCGGGATTCTGCAAGTTGGCGCTGAGAGTGGCTTTCCACACCTGCCTGTCAGTGGTCTGCAGCCAGATGCAGCCGTCAGCTATTGCCACTCGGCTGGCGTTGAGATTCAGAATGTAGGATTCGCTGACCTCAGCCTGCTCCATGTTCACCTTGACAATGCCGAAGGCCGTGGCCAGATAGGCATATTGCTGGTAGATGTAGATGCTGTTGACAGTCTTATCCTGTGTCATGGTCTTGCTGTAGAGACTGCTGATGTTGATGGTGTTGCCGCTGGTGTCGAGAAGGTCAATGTTTGCATTCTCGTAGACGGCAATGAGCCGCCTGACCTGCGTGTTCCATGCAATGAGCGAGATGCCTGTGTCGGTCAGGCCATTCACCTTGTCGAAAGTGGTGATAGACTGGTCGTTCTGATTGTACTGATAGAGGCTGTTGCTGGCCAGCACGAAGAGCTGACGGTCGTTGGTGGCACAGATGTCTTGAATGTCGTGATAGGCTGCGTAGATGTTCCAAGTGCCAACTTGCGCATGTGCCGTAAACGCCGGGTGCAGCAGAACAAGCACTGCCAGCAACCACCGGCAGCACGCTCTGTGCCTGTCAACCCTGTTTTTCTTCAGCATACGATTCACTCTATACAGACTTCAGCAGATAGTCTGCCAGTTTCTTGGTGGCCTGCGCCCGGTGACTGATTTGGTTTTTCAGCTCCACGCCCAGTTCGGCGAAAGTCTTATCGTGGCCATCGGGCTGGAAAATGGGGTCATAGCCGAAGCCCTCTACCCCACTCTTCTCGCGGGTAATCTGCCCCTTGACAGTTCCCTCGAACAGATTGATGCGCTGCGCATTGCCTATCGCGTCTGTCTTTTGTATTAACGCGATAACCGTGCGAAATTGTGCGCGCCGATTGTCGTTTTCTCCTAATTTCTGCAACAGGCAGTCCATGTTGGCCTCAGCATCATGGCTGGCGGGCTGCGGGCTGCCGCTGGAAACGGCATGGCTGTTCAGACTTGCATACCGGGCCGAATAGATGCCGGGCTCGCCTCCCAATGCCTCTACTTCCAGGCCAGAGTCGTCGGCAAAGCAGTCGAGGTGGTAGTGGTTGAAGACATACTGCGCTTTAATCAGGGCATTTTCTTCCAGTGTTGTTCCCGTCTCGGGTATGTCTACATCACAGCCGATGTCGGCCAGTGACAATACTTCCAGCTTGTCGCCCAGAATCTGGCGAATCTCGCTCAGCTTGTGCTGATTATTGGTTGCAAATACTATCTTCATGATTGGTTTACTTTAACTTTTATCTGGTCGAAGCCTTCGCCGAAGACACCAATGACCGCGCTCTGCGAGACAAAGGCATTGGGGTCTATCATCTTGATAAGGCGGAAGATGTTGGTACTCTCGTTCTTGCGAGCCAGCAGGCAGATGACCTTGCGCTCCTTGCCCGTGTACCAGCCGTGGGCATCGAGAATGGTCACGCCATGGTCGGTCTTCGTGCCTAAGGCGTTGGCTATCTCCTGCCACTTCATCGAGAAAATCATGAACTGCACCGACTGCCGCCGGCGCTCCATGATGTAGTCGAGCATGAAGTTCTCAATAACCATGGTGCAAAGGCCGAACACCACCTTATGGGCCCGCTCTATCATGCTGCCGAACTGCGGAAAGAAGAAGCAGGAGCCAATGATGAGCAGGTCGACCAATATCAGCACCTGGCCGAGCGATATGTTGTAGAACTTGTTGACCACGGCGGCCACAATGTCGGTGCCACCCGTAGAGCCGTTGTTCAGAAACACCAGAGCCAGTGCCGAGCCCGTGATGCAGCAGCCGATGATAAGTGACATGAACGCCTGCCCTTCGCCCAGTATCTTGACAAAGTTTCCCTGCTCGTCAACGGGCATCAGCTCCTGTGCGCCCCATAGCAGCAAGTAGAGCATGCCGATGGCGTACATGGTCTTCATCATGAACTTCACGCCCAGCACCTTCAGCGCCACCACAAGCAGCGAGAGGTTGATGATGAGGTAGGTGTTCTCAATGGGAAACTTCGTGGCGTAGAAGATAATGGCCGACATACCCGTGACACCGCCAGCCACAATCTCATAGGGCATGAGAAAGACCGTAAAGGCAAAGGCATACATGATGAGACCAAGGGTTATGACAATATAATCCTTAGTCTCATTCCAGATGATTTGATGGTTAACGGTCATTCCTATTTCTTGAACACAATGTTCACCATGCGCTTGGGAACAATGATTACCTTGCTAATCTGCGCACCATCCAGGTAGCGGGCAGTGCGCTCATCGGCTCTCACGGCAGCCTCGATGGTCTGGTTATCGGCATCGGCGGGGAACTGCATTTCGAAGCGGGCCTTACCGTTGAAGGCCACGCCCAGCTTCTGCTGGCTCTCCACCAGATACTCTTCGTTCCACACCGGCCACTGGGCATCGCACACAGAGCCTTCGCCGCCGTACTGTTCCCACAGCTCTTCGGCTATGTGGGGCGTGAACGGCGCGATGAGCGTGATAAGTGTCTTCAGCAGCTCGCGGTTTGTGCAGCGCTGCTGCGAGAGTTCGTTCACGCAAATCATGAAGGCCGAGATGCTGGTGTTATATGAGAACTGCTCGATGTCTGCCGTTACTTTCTTTATCAGCTTGTGGACTGACTTCAGGTTTTCAGGCGTAGCCTCGGCAGGCGT
>JAFLSH010000170.1:4224-6708 GCA_022511055.1 Prevotella sp.
CGCAGGAAGCGGTGGCAGCCATCAATGCCGTTGGTGTCCCAGGGCTTCGACTGCTCCACAGGGCCGAGGAACATCTCGTAGAGGCGCAGCGTGTCAGCACCGTACTTCTCGACAATCATATCGGGGTTGACCACGTTGAACATGGACTTTGACATCTTCTCGATAGCCCAGCCGCACTTGTACTGGCCATTCTCAAGTATGAACTCAGCCTGCTCGTACTCCGGGCGCCACTTCTTGAACGCCTCGATGTCAAGCACATCAGCCGAAACGATATTCACATCGACATGAATGGGAGTGGTGGTGTATTGCTCCTTCAGGCCGAAGCTGACAAACTTACCCTTGTCGGCCCCTTCGTTCTCAACGCGGTAGACAAAGTTTGAACGGCCCTGAATCATGCCCTGGTTGACCAGCTTCTGGAACGGCTCATCTTCGCAGGAATAGCCCGAATCGTAGAGGAACTTGTTCCAGAAACGCGAGTAAATCAGGTGGCCCGTGGCGTGTTCGGTGCCGCCGACATAGAGGTCGACACTGCGCCAATATTCGTCAATATCCTTGCTGACCAGCGCCTTCTCGTTCTTCGGGTCCATATAGCGCAGATAGTAGGCCGAGCTGCCGGCGAAGCCGGGCATGGTGTTCAGCTCCAGCGGGAAGACGGTCTTATGGTCGATGAGGTCTTTCGACACCACCTTGTCAGTCTTCGTATCCCATGCCCACACCTTGGCGCGGCCGAGTGGCGGCTCGCCTGTCTCGGTGGGCTTGTACTCATCAATCTCGGGCAGCTCCAGCGGCAGGCACTCCTTCGGAATCATGTAGGGCATGTCATCTTTGTAGTAGACGGGGAACGGCTCGCCCCAGTAGCGCTGGCGCGAGAAAATGGCATCGCGCAGGCGGTAGTTCACCTTCACGCGGCCGAGGTTATGCTCAGTCACGTACTTCTTCGTGGCGGCAATGGCCTCCTTGACGGTCAGGCCGTTCAGCGAGAACTTCTCGCTGGCCGAGTTGCAGACAATGCCTTCCTTGGCATCATAGCTCTCCTCTGACACATCAGCACCCTCAATCAGCGGAATGATGGGCAGGTTGAAGTGCTTGGCAAAGGCATAGTCACGGCTGTCATGGGCGGGTACGGCCATGATAGCACCCGTGCCGTAGCCGGCCAGCACGTATTCTGAAATCCAGATGGGGATTTTCTCATCAGTAAACGGGTTGATGGCGTAAGAGCCGGAGAAGACACCAGTCACCTTCTTGTCAGAGATGCGGTCACGCTCGGTGCGCTTCTTCACGTAGTCGAGGTATTTCTCCACTTCTGCCTTCTGGTCGGCGGTGGTCAGCCCGGCCACCAGCTCCGATTCGGGTGCCAGCACCATGAACGTAACGCCGAACATGGTGTCGGCGCGGGTGGTGAAAATCGTAAAATGCTTGTCAGAGTCAGCCACGCTGAACTCCACCTCTGTACCCTCTGAGCGGCCAATCCAGTTGCGCTGGGTTTCCTTCAGCGAATCGGTCCAGTCGATTTCATCTAACCCATCGAGCAGGCGCTGGGCGTATGCCGACACGCGCAGACACCACTGGCGCATCTTCTTCTGCACCACGGGGTAGCCGCCGCGCACCGAGACACCGTCTACCACTTCATCATTGGCCAGCACCGTGCCCAGCTCGGGACACCAGTTTACCATCGTGTCGGCCAGATAGGCTATGCGGTAGTTCATCAGCACCTCTTGCTTCTTCTTCTCAGAGAAGGCGTTCCACTCGGCCGCCGTGAAGCTCAGCTCCTCTGTGCCGAGCGCGTTGCAGTTCTCAGTGCCCATCAGCTCGAAGTGTTCTATCAGCTTGATGGTGGGCTGCGCCTTCTTAGACGAGAGACTGAAGTAGCTCTTGAACATCCGCTGGAATGCCCACTGAGTCCACTTGTAGTAGGAAGGGTCGCAGGTGCGCACCTCACGTTCCCAGTCGAAGCAGAAGCCAATCTTGTCGAGCTGCGAGCGGTAGCGGTCTATGTTCTCGAAGGTAGTCCGCTCAGGGTGCTGCCCTGTCTGTATGGCATACTGCTCGGCGGGCAGCCCATAGGCATCATATCCCATGGGATTCAGCACGTTATAGCCCTGCTGGCGCTTGTAGCGGGCGTAGATGTCACTGGCAATGTAGCCGAGCGGATGACCCACGTGCAGACCTGCCCCCGAGGGGTACGGGAACATGTTCAGCACATAGAACTTCTTCTTGTTCTTGTCTTCCACTACGCGGTAAGTACCGTTGTCTACCCACCGTTTCTGCCATTTTTTCTCAATCTCTCTGAAATTGTATTCCATTGTGTTATTTCTTTTTGCGTTATTCCTATAGCCTGCAAAGTTAGTAATAATCAGCGGAAAAACAAAATTTTCAGCCGATTATTTCTTTAACGGCGCAATACCATGGCCAAAGCCTGCATTTATCGTCTTACCAAAGTTCCTCTATCGGCTTCCAATGTACCACACTATTCTGCCAAATCGG
>JAFLSH010000171.1:0-2581 GCA_022511055.1 Prevotella sp.
AGGAATCCCCTGCGGAGATAATTCCCAGTAATGGTTGTCTTTTTCATAATGTTTTTTTATGCTGATATTTTTTACAAATGTGGTCGTTGCTGCTTTGACAATTGGTGATATGATTATGATGACAGGCAAGCATGATAAACAGCATAAAAAATGGGTAGTCTTTGGAAAAGAACTTTGTGCTTTCTCGGATTTTTTTTAAAACAGTCACAACTATACATTTTTTTGTTTAGGAAGATATGCAAAAAAATGTATAGATAGTTGGTTCATTTTCTCAAAAAAGTTAGGGAACTATACATTTTTGCACAACTTGTTGGCATGTGTATAGCTCCCAAAAAAGAAAAGTGCTGGCAAACTATTGGCCTGGGGCATTCAGATGCCCGCGGGCGTTAGTCTTTTATGGTAACGACTACAGGCTGTTCTACTTCGCGCTTCCATTCTTTCAGGAAGGCAAACCACTCGTTGGCGGAGTGATAGCCGAACTCCTCGTTGGCAGAAGTGTAGGTTACCTTGTACTGCATGTGCTTGCCGTCTGCCTTGACGACAAAGGCATAGTTGTCTTTGTTGGCAGGCTCTTCGCTGACAATGTTTTTCTGAGGGATGCAGATGGCGAGACCAACAGTCTCACGACTCCATGCTATGGTATCGGTTGACGGGTAGTCCGTTCCCCAGCAGGCGCGCAGCCCTTTTTTGTCGGTGAACTCCTCTGAGTCCTTAACGTTGATGATGCCAGTGGAGAAGCGGTAGCCGGTGACATCGCGATTGAAGAAGGCATCCACATCAGTATCGCGGTGCCCGGCGTACTGAGTATAGCGCAGGGTTAGGTTGAGGGGAATTGGCTGCTGGGCATTGGGCAACGGGGCTTGCCAGCCGCGGTCGATGACTTCAACAATGGTGCGCAGCGGGCCGTAGCTGATGATGCGCTGGGTGCGCGAGCGCACGGGGTCAATCATGGTTGGCTCTTTGCCATCCCATCCGCGGAAGGCGCCGAGTCCGAAGGTGTTGCCTACCCACAGCACATCATCGCCATAGCCCTCCTTTTTCTGGTCGGCCGATGTGTAGAATTGTGTTTCTTTCAGTTCGAGGCGCTTCTTGAACTTGCCGTAGAGGTCGAGTGTCTGGCGATTGTCGAAATAGATGCGTATGCCGTTCAGCTCGCTCTCGAAGTCTACACCATGATGGTGTTGCAGGTTGTAGGAGTTGGCACAGTCGCCGCGTGCCGTGATGCTTTCAATGAAGTTGTTGTGCTTGTTCTTCTCTTTTACTTTATCGTTGCGGATGAGCATTTCGGCGTAGACGCGGGCGGGGTAGGGGCGAGGCTCGCCCTCGGTGTAGAGCGTGACGGTGTACTGCTTCTTCTCCTTGCCTTTAAGGTCGGCCAGGAAGCAGAGTTCATCGAAGGTCTCGTCTTGGTCCAGGTCATCCAGTTGGCAGGGCACTTCGGTACCGCCGGTGGTGACAAGGGCAGAACGGACATCGCCATATTTGGCGAGTGAGACAACGACAGGTTGGTCGTTGCGGGCGTCTTTCGACGGGTTGGCAACGCTGACCGTGATGGTTTGCTGGGCAGAGGCCGTTGCAAACAGCGTGGCGGCTAAGGCCAGAATGATGTTTCGTTTCATGTTTTCTTTAAGTGTTTGTTTTTGAGCTGGCACAAAGTTACGGAAAAAGATGGAATTAGCAACATATTTTTACACAAATAAACCAAAATGCGCACTTTTTTGTATTTTGTTTTACTTTTTTTAGCCAAAAATTTGGTTTTTAAAATATATTTTAGTAATTTTGCACAAGTTTTTAACATAAGTAAAACTTTCGGATAGCTGGTGCGTAGAACATACCTTATATTATTTCTGGTCATGCTGGCCTGTATCGGTTGTGAGTGGCGGCTCATTGGCAGTGACGATGATGAGAAGTCGGTCAATGTTGAGCGCTACGACCGCATCGAGAGCCTCTACCTGACCACGGGCGACTTCTCGGCCTTGCAGCAGATGAGTACCGCCTATCCGCAGCAGACGCGCACCCTGATAGAAGACGTGCTGCGCATCGGGCAGGTGAACGACCCGGAAATCAACGTGAAGTTCCTTAATTTCTATCAGGATTCCATCTTGCAGACACTCATTGCCGAGGTCGAGCGGCAGTATGCCTCGATGGAGGACATTAACCGGCAGCTGACCGATGCCTTCGGGCGGCTGAAGGAAATGATACCCGACCTGAAGATACCGAAGATTTACGCACAGATAGGGTCGCTCGACCAGAGCATAATCATTGGCAACGGTCTGCTGGGCATTTCGCTCGACAAGTACTTAGGAGCTAACTACAACCTCTATCTACGTGAGGACTACGGCTATACTGAACATCAGCGGAAACTGATGACTCGCGACTACATTGTGCCCGACTGCATAGGATTCTATTTGCTGAGCCTGTTCCCGATGCCCTACGACCGTGAGCTGACACAGCTGGAGCGCGACCTGCACATCGGGAAGATACAATGGGTGGTCAACCGGGCGATGAACAAGTCCGTGTTCAACTCGCTCTATGTGCGCACCGTGGACCATTACATGAAGAAAAACAAGTCGAACACCGT
>JAFLSH010000171.1:2681-6434 GCA_022511055.1 Prevotella sp.
CGCTCTATGTGCGCACCGTGGACCATTACATGAAGAAAAACAAGTCGAACACCGTAGTACAGCTGTTACAGAACAACAACTATCGCAGTATCAGGTAGTTTCCTTTCAGCCCAGTCTTTCCCTATCATTCCAGCCTATCCCTTATCATTCCGGCCTTTCCCTTATCAGCCCAGCCTTTTCTCCGTCATTCCAGTCTTATACATGCCCAGTTGTTGTCGGCAAGCTGGCCGGTCAGGCGCAGCCCCATCTCGCAGGCACGGCTTTCCAGCAGCGGAATGTCTTCAGTGTAGAATCCGCTCAGAATCAGCGTGGCGCCTTCGGCCATCTTTTCGCGGAACAGCGGCATGTCAGCCAGCAGAATGTTGCGGTTGATGTTGGCCACGACTATCTGGAACTTCCTGTCTATCGTGTTCAGCACAGAGGCATCGCCCTGCAACACCTCGAAACGCTCATCGACATGGTTGATGACGGCATTGTGGCGGGCATTGTCGACAGCCCACTCATCAATATCGTAGCCCAATGCCGCTGAAGCGCCGAGTTTCAGCGCCACAATGCTGAGAATGCCGGTGCCGGTGCCGCAGTCGAGTAGGGTGGGCGGCGCGCCTGCCCCCTGAAGTGCGCGGGGCACCAGTTCCAGCAGCTGGCTACACACCATACGGGTTGTCTCATGAGTGCCTGTGCCGAAGGCTTGGCGCGCATCAATCTCTACGGAGAGCGAAGGCTGGCCGGCCAGTTGCGAAGTGTCAGGCAGGTGGCGACCATCATGGATGACAAGCCCTCCGTTGGCCACGACAATAGGCTCAAACCCCTGTTGTTCCCATTGCTCGTTCCAGTCACGGTCTTCTGCCTCGCCGACCGTGTAATCCACTATGCCGGCTCCGAAAGGGAAGTCGGCTATTACGCCATCGAGCGCGGCGCGGTCGAAGAGCGTTTGCTGCGCATAGCCTTTCAGACCGTCTGGTGTCTCCTCGAAAGTCTCAAATCCAGCCTCGCCGGCCATGGCGGCCAACAGGTCACGGGCATCCTGCATGAGTTCAGCAGGGCACTTAATGTTGAAAATAACCTCGAAATATTTCATAAGAACGTTAATTTTGCCCACAAAATTACAAAAAATAGGGAAAAACCTATGTTAGTTTAGGGTTTTTCCCTATTTTTGCAGTAAAATTCTGAGTACTTTTGTACCGTGAAACTAAAAAACGAAAGAAAAATGAATATGAAGAAGTGGTTTTTGATGATGGCTGTCATGGGAGCCATGCCGCTCTCAGTGATGGCGCAGTATGATGACGATATGTATTTCGTTCCATCGAAAAAGAGTGTTGAAAACACGGTTGTGAAGCCTGCGACAGTGGAACGCTCGACCTACTACTCCGGCAGCAGCCGCGACGTTGATGAGTACAACCGCATGGGTGGCAGCTATTATCAGGCGTTGCCAGCCGACTCGGCCAGCGACATTATCGACTTTGCCGGCGGGGTGGGTGTCTATCCCGACTCGTTGCAGATGGGCGACGACTTTCAGCTGACCCGTGAGATGAGCCGCTGGGACGGCTACGACCCCGGCGAGTCGTTCTGGGCAGGCTACTATGCCGGGCGCGCGACACGCTGGGGGTGGCACAGCCCCTGGTATTACAGCTCGTTCTATCCCTGGTACGACCCCTGGTATGACCCGTGGTACTACGGTGGCTGGTACGACCCCTGGTACTATGGCGGCTGGTATGGGCCTTATGGCTACTACGGTTACTACGGCTGGCACCGCCCCTACTATTACGGTTGGTATGCTCCCGTCTATCACGGCACTCACTATGCTGGCGTGACCGGCACACGCAGCCACGGCCGCGGACACGTTGCCGCTGCACCGCGTGGCATCAGCAATGGCCGCACCACGACCCATTCAGCCGGCACTTTCGGCGGCTCGCGCCTTGGGCGCTCTACCACGACGCGCACCACAACCACCAACCGCGCCACTACGACCACCAACAGCTCGCGTAACAGCAACTTTGGCGGCAACCGTGCCACCACGACCACCAGCCCCACGCGCACCAGTTCGACAAGCAGCTCCAGCGGCGGCTCATTCGGTGGTAGCCGCTCATCAGGCGGAGGTTCATTCGGCGGTGGCGGCGGCAGCCGTTCCTCTGGCGGTGGCGGTAGCTTTGGTGGCCGCAGATAAAGGTGCAGGCTGCCTGTATTTATGAAAGAAAAAGTTTAACTATTATAGAAAAGACGTAATATGATGAAGAGATTCTATATTGCAGCACTGGCTGTGGCAGCAGTTCTGCCGATGGCTGCACAAGAGACATACGAAAATGCAAAGATTGCAACCGAAGACCTGAACGGAACAGCCCGCTATGTGGGCATGGGCGGTGCCATGGAGGCACTCGGAGCCGACATTTCCGTGATGAGTACCAACCCCGCAGGCATCGGCCTTTTCCGAAAGTCAAGCGCCAGCTTCTCGTTTGGCCTGAACAATCAGGAAGGCGCAGCCGACTTCGCCGGTGCCAACAAAACCCGCATGAGCTTCGACCAGGCAGGCTTTGTCTACGCAAACACTGATATCGACTTTAACATTGGCTTTAACTTCCGCAAGAGCCGCAACTTCGACTATATCCTGTCGGCTGCCGGCGCCCTGCGCGGAGCTTCGCAGAACAAGCTGACCTACGCGAAGGCCAAGAACGGACTGCTGTTTGAGGAGAATGCCGACGGCTCGCCCAAGCCCGACCATAGCTATGTCACCTGCAACCAGCTGGACTACATGTACTCAGACTACATGAACTACGAGGCCGCCGAGAACACATGGTACTATGAAGAGGCCGACGAGTACTCGCTAAACCGCCACCACAGGGGCTATGTGGGCGAGTATGACGTTAACCTGAGCGGCCGTGTCAGCAACCAGGTCTATCTGGGTATGACCATAGGCATTCACGATGTCAACTACAGGCACTACGGCGAGTATGCCGAGCTGCTGGCCGGTGGCGACCGGCTGGTGGTGGGCGACGACCGCGAAATCGACGGCGTGGGTCTTGACCTGAAGGCCGGCATTATATTCCGCCCCGTTGAGACTTCGCCTTTCCGCATTGGCGTTTCCGTGGCTACTCCCACCTGGTACTCGCTGAAGTCATGGAACAGCACCTCACTCACCCGCAGGGGTGGCTACAGCTTCAGCACCAGCCAGAGCGAGACCTACGACTTCAAGCTCTACACGCCGTGGAAGTTCGGTCTGAGTGCCGGCCACACCGTTGGCTCCGTGCTGGCATTGGGTCTGAGCTACGAGTACGCCGACTATGGCAGCCTTGATTCGCGCTATAATACGGGTGGCTACTACGACTACTGGTATGACACCTATGAGGCTGAGAGTGAGAGCGACCTTGATATGAATCGCCACACAGAGAGGACCCTGAAGGGCGTTTCGACCCTGAAGGTGGGAGCTGAGCTGAAACCAGTGCCTGAGCTGGCTATCCGCCTGGGCTACAACTACGTGTCGCCGATGTATCAGGCCGACGGCTTCAAGGATGGCACCATTGCCTCTGAAGGCTCATATTACAGCACCGCCACCGACTATACCAACTGGAAGGCTACCAACCGCCTCACCTGCGGTATCGGTTACAACGTTGGCAAGCTGAATCTGTCTGCTGCCTACCAGTACAGCACCTCAAAGGGCGAGTTCTCACCGTTCATGAACTATGTGGATGACTATACTGAGGCCGATGACATTATCACCAACCCCGTTACGGTAGACAACAAGCGCCATCAGCTGCTGTT
>JAFLSH010000172.1 GCA_022511055.1 Prevotella sp.
GTCAAATCCAGTCAACCCCAAGGTGAATGTCGTAATTTTGTGCAAAATTACAACTTTTTTCTGACAAAAGCAAGAAATTCGGGAAAAAATGAGTAAATTTGCACGAATTTATGCAATAACCTGAGCATAGACAATGTTATATTTATACTAACAAGTCAAGAAATGAAACGCAGAGCAACCCTATTATTGTACCTGCTGCTTACCGTTGCCATGGGGTGGGCGCAGAGCGGCATGACCGACAACCAGGTCATGGACTATGTGATAGAAGAAAACTCAAAAGGCACCTCCAGACAGCAAATCGTTACCCAGCTGATGCAGCGTGGTGTCACCATAGAGCAGATTCGCCGTATTCAGAAGAAATACCAGCGCCAGATAAAAAACGGCTCACTCGGAGCTGAAGATATTACGGCCGGTACTCAGGCGGTCAAGACCCGTATGAGAGAGGCTAATGGCGAGAAGCGCCCAGAGCAGCTTGAGCGTGACAAGCGCAACGTGTCAAAATACCGCACCAAGGAATACGTGGACCCGGCAAAGAAGCGCAAGAACACCTACGATGAAGACGATTTGGAATACACCGAGATAGACGAGGCCATGGACTTCATGATGCCCGACTCCCTGAAATATTTCTGGGAAGAAGAGCAAAAGCCCGCTGGTCGCAAAATCTTTGGACATGATGTGTTCAACAACCAAAACCTGACATTCGAAAGTTCTATGAACCTGGCCACCCCGCAGAACTACAGGCTCGGCGCAGGCGATGTGGTCAACGTAGACATCTGGGGCGCTTCGCAGGAAAGTTTCAGCGAAACCATCTCGCCTGATGGCACTATCACCCTCGAAGGCATTGGAGTCATCAGTCTTGGCGGCATGAGTGTCAAGCAGGCCAAGACCCGGCTCAGGAACGTACTTGGCCCCCGTTATCAAGACTCAAGCATTGACCTGACGTTAGGCCAGACACGCACCATTACCATCAATGTCATGGGTGAAGTCAAGATGCCTGGAACTTACACCATGTCAGCCTTTGCCACCGTGTATAATGCCCTTTACATGGCTGGCGGCCCCAACGACATTGGCACACTACGCAATGTTCAGGTCTATCGCAACGGCACGCTCCTCTCCAAAGTCGATGTCTACGATTTCCTGCTTAACGGAAAGCTGACAGGCGATGTGCGCTTGCAGGACAATGACATTATTACTGTCAGCCCCTATGAGCAACTGGTGTGCATTGCGGGCAAAGTCAAGCGCCCCATGTACTATGAGATGAAGAGCAATGAGAGTGCTGCCACCTTGTTGCGCTATGCCGGCGGTTTCACGGGCGATGCTTACACCAAGGCCATTCGTGTCAACCGCAAGGCAGGTCAGATGTACAGCATTTTCAGCGTGGGCGAGTTTGACATGAACAGCTTTAAGCTCATGGACGAAGACTCTGTCACTGTCGACTCCACCATTGTGCGCTACCAGAACATGGTTGAGGTCAAAGGTGCAGTTTTCCGCCCCGGCATGTATCAGGTGGGCGGTAGCATCAACACGGTCAAGGCGCTCATTGAGGCCGCTGCCGGACTGACAGAAGAAGCTATCGGCCAGCACGGCGTCATGCACCGCACCAGAGCCGACCGCTCACTTGAAGTGTTGAGTGTCGATGTGAAAGGCATTCTGGAAGGCACCGTACCCGATGTCGCCCTGCAAAACGAAGATGTACTTTACATTGCCAGCACCGAAGAACAGGAGGCTGACAAGACCGTTACCATTCACGGCGAAGTCATCTATCCCGGCATCTACAAGTATGCCCACAACGAAACCATTGAAGACCTCATCTTGCAGGCCGGCGGCCCCACCAATGCCGCCTCGCTCATCAAGGTCGATGTGGCGCGCCGCATCACTGACCCGCATGCCACGGAGGCCAGCGACACGTTGGCTTACACCTACCAATTCCGGCTGAACGAAGACTTCAAGATTATGAATGACGACCAGCCCTTCACGTTGCAGCCATACGACGAAGTCTACGTGCGCCGCAGCCCCAAGTACAACGAACAGCAGAACGTGACCGTTGAGGGCGAAGTGCAGTTCAAAGGCAACTACACCCTCTCAAGCACCTCGCAGCGCCTGAGCGACATTATCAACCAAGCCGGCGGCCTGACCAAGCGCGCCTACCCGGAAGGTGCAAAGCTGATGCGCAAGATGACAGCCGAGGAGCAAGACCTTATGGCCACCATGCTGCGCACCGCCCAGCGCAATTCCGGCAGTGACTCCATTGATGTCAAGAAGCTGCTGGCCCAGACCACCTACCCCGTTGGTATTGAGCTGGATAAGGCCATGGCCAATCCCGGCAGCGATGACGACCCCATGCTTCGCGAGGGCGACCGCATTATCGTTCCGCGCTACACGGGTACGGTCAGCATCAACGGCGAAGTGCTTTACCCCAACACCGTGCGCTACAAGGAAGGCAAGAAGGCCAAGTACTACATCGACCTGGCCGGCGACTACACCAACTCTGCCAAGAAGTCGAAGACCATTATCATCTACATGAACGGCATGGTGGCCAAGGCCGACCGTAAGCACAAGCCCCGCCCCGGCTGCCAGATTGTAGTACCCACAAAGCGCAAGGGGCGTGGCCTGTCTCTGCCTGAACTCATGAGTATCGGCTCCAGCTCAGCCTCCATGGCCACCATGTTCGCCACTATTGCTAACATCTTAAAGTAAGTCAAGGTACAGGATTTATGGAAGAAAACAAGAAAAAGGCACCAGTCATAGACCTCAGCATCATTTTCAAGAGAATCATTGAAAACAGGCGGCTGTATTACAAGTACCTGCCGATAGTCTTTGTTGTGTCGTGCATCTATATCTTAGGCGTACCGCGCACCTACGACACAGAGGCCAAGCTCGTTCCCGAACTTGAAAGCAACTCGCTGGCGGGCGGAGCCCTAAGCTCCATTGCATCGTCTTTCGGGTTTGACATGGCAGACATGCAGACCACAGATGCCATCACCCCCCTACTCTACCCCGACCTGCTCGAAGACAATGGCTTCGCCACCAGCCTGTTTACCATCAGGGTGAAGAGCCAAGACGGAGAGATTGACACAAACTACTATGACTACCTGAAAAACCATCAGCAGAAGACCATCTGGTTTATCCCCTTCGAGTGGCTGAAAGACCTTATTCCCCGCAAGCAGGGCGGCAGCAGCGAGTTCAATCCCTATTTCCTGTCGCGCAAAGACGATGATATCTGCGAGAAAATCAGAGACAACATCGCGATTGACTTCGACAAGAAGAACTCCATCATCTCCATCAGTGTCACTTCGCAAGACGCGCTCATCAGCAAGACACTGGCCGACTCTGTCATGAGCCGTTTGCAGGCATTCATTACGGAGTACAGGACCAACAAGGCCCGCATAGACTTCAACTACTACAAGGAACTGAGCCAGAATGCCAAGCGCGAGTACGAGAAGGCCCGCCAGATGTACGGCAGCCTCTCTGATGCCAACACGAAGGTAGCGCTCAGGAGCGTGGAGCTGAAGATGGAAGACATGGAGAACGACATGCAGCTGAAGTTCAACGCCTACACCACCCTGACGACCCAGCTGGAGGCAGCCAAGGCCAAAGTGCAAGAGCGCACACCGGCCTTCACGGTCATCAAGGGTGCCGCCGTGCCCATCAAGCCCACCGGCCCCAAGCGCATGTTCTTCGTGGCAGGCATGGTCTTCCTGGCCTTCTTTTGCATTTCCATTTACGTGATTCGCGACTATTTATTTGCAGATTAGGAACAAGGCTTCAGGATGACTGTTATGATGTCTGATGAAAGTTTACAAACATCTAAGCGTATTGCCTCAAATACACTGGCTCTGTTTACACGTACTTTTGTCATTCTGTTCATCAATCTCTACGCCGTACGCCTTGCGCTGAAGGCACTTGGCGACACCGACTACGGCATCTTCAACCTGATTGCGGGCATTATCCTTCTCAGCTCCTTTCTGACCAGCACCCTGGCCGTTGCCTTTCAGCGGTTTTACTCCTACGCCCTCGGCCGGAAAGACCACGAGCGGGTCAGGGACTACTTCTCGGCGGGAGTCAACATCACGCTCGCCGCATCTCTGCTCATTCTAATCGTCTTCGAGACCATCGGCCTGTACTTTGTCTGCACACAACTGCGCTATCCGCCCGAAAAGCTGACAACCATCATCTTCATCTATCAGTTTGCGTTGCTCTCCTTCCTGTGCAGCCTCAACCAGATACCCTACACCGCTGCCCTGTTTGCCAACGAGGACATCAAGACCTATACGGTCATCTCCGTGCTGGAATGCCTCGGCAAGCTCTCCATTGCCATCATTATCACCTACGTTCCGTTCCACCGGCTCTTCTTCTACGGCTTCGGCCTGACGACCGTTGCCGCCCTTGTCTTCCTTCTCTATCTCATCATCTGCCGCCACCGCTACGCCGAATGCCACTACCGCCGTGTCCGCTCCCTGCCTATCCACAAAGAGCTGCTCACATTCTCCGGCTGGACCATGTACGGCACCATGTCAGGCATAGCCATGTTGCAGGGAAGCGCCATACTGCTGAACATCTTTTTCGGCCCGATTATCAACGCCGCATACGGCATAGCCACCCAGGTCTACAACGCGGCTAATGCCATGTGCAACAGCATCATTCTGGCGTTCAGGCCATCCATGGTCAAGTCATACGCCGAAGACAACCACGCGTTTCTCAACCAGCTGTTCACCATGAGCAACAAGTCAATTCTGTACATTCTGCTCTGCATAGCCGTTCCCGCCATAACGGTCATGGACACCGTTTTCCGCCTGTGGCTGGAAAGCATTCCCGACTACAGCGTGCTGTTTGCCCGTCTGTTCATTGTCTATCTTGTCCTCATCTCGCTAAACCACCCCATCACCACCATCATTCAGTCCACGGGCCGCGTAAGGAACTACTACCTGTCTGTCGACAGCATCACGCTCCTGAGTCTGCCCATCGCGTGGCTGCTGTTCCGCCAAGGCTACTCCCCCGCCAGCCTGTTTCTTGCCATGATTGGGGTCTGCCTGCTGGCCCACGTGGTGCGAATCGTGTGCCTGCAACACTACTACGGCAGCTTCAGGCTCAGTTCCTACCTCGCCGGATTCCTGTTACCCGGCCTTTTCGTGGCAGCCATCAGCAGCCTCTATGCCCTGTTTGCCGCCAGGCTGGTTGGGAACGAGATGTTGCGGCTGCTGCTCGTCTGCGCCACCTCACCTCTCGTCACGCTGCTGCTCGCATTCGCCATTGGAACGACCAAGACCGAGAAAGCCATGCTCACCGACTATTGCAAAAAACTTCTAAGACGCTAAGGTTATGTATATCGTTCCAACCATCCTCATACTGTTTGCGGTCATAGCCGTACTCCCGTATCTTGAAAAATACATGGGCAAATACAAGCTGCCCATCTATATCATCATCGGCATCATTCTCGTGGTGCTGGCAGGCACGCGCGAGGTTGGCATCGACCCCGACTCCGAGACCTACGAATACGACTTCCACAACTATTATTCCACCAAGGCGGCCGCAGGCGTAGACCTTTCCTATCTGTTCTTCTCGAGCATACTCAACATCTTCACCCACGATGTTCACTCCATATTCCTCCTATACGCCTTCTTAGGCATCCTTCTGAAGTTCGTAGCCTTCAGGCAGCTCTCAGAGTTCTGGTTTCTGCCGATAGTCATCTACATGAGCTTCTACTACGAGGTTCACGAAATCACCCAGATTCGGACAGGCGTTTTGACCAGCATGTTCTTGCTTGCCATCAAGCCCATGGCCGAAGGCCGGAAATGGCGCGCAGCCCTCTATCTGCTCATCGGGTCCATCTTCCACATCTCCGCTATCATGCTCCTGCCCGTCTTGTTCCTTTCCAACAACGACATGTCGCCCAAGACCAGGCTCTTCTGGGCGCTCATTGTGCCGGCGGCCTACTTCTTCTATTTCTTCGGCACTTCTTTCATCATGAATGTCGACCTGCCCTACATCGGCTACAAGCTGGCCGCCTATCAGGCAGCAGAGGAAGTCGGCGTTTCAAAGGTGGCGGTCTACGTGTTCAGCCCGTTTAATTTCATCACCATCTTCCTGTACTACTATCTGCTCTTTTTCTACGACACCATCATCGAGAAGAACAAATACTTTCCCCTGATGATTAAGATTTTCGGCATCGGCGTTTTCGCCTACGTTGCCTTTGCCTTCCTGTCTATCGTAGCCGAGCGGGTCAGCTTCCAGTACCGCGTAGTCACCATGCTGCTCTACACCAACGTGATATACACCCTCAAGCCCAAATGGGCGGGAATCCTTGCGGTCATCTTCATTGGCTTCGCATACCTGAACTATACCATCCCCTACGTCTTCGACGTACACCTGCTCTGGAACAACAAGTAACGAAGTAACGCCCA
>JAFLSH010000173.1 GCA_022511055.1 Prevotella sp.
AAAGACGGCGTGGGCATGGCTCACTGGGAGATGCAGGGCTGGATGATTCTCATCCTGGGCTGGCTCTTTGTTCCGTTCTACCAGCTGCTGAACAACAAGATGGGCAAGATTATCACTATGCCCGACTTCCTGAAATTCAGATACACACAGCGCACTGGCTCGTGGCTGTCTATCATCACGCTGATAGCATACGTTCTCACGAAAGTCAGCGTAACGGCCTTCACAGGCGGCATCTTCTTTGAGTATCTGCTGGGTCTGCCGTTCTGGTGGGGTGCCATCGGTCTGATTGCCATCACCGCCGTCTTCACCGTGTTCGGAGGCATGAAGGGCGTGATGACACTGTCAGCCATCCAGACCCCCATCCTCATCATCGGCTCGTTCCTCGTGCTATTCCTGGGACTGAACATTCTTGGCGACGGCAGCATTACCGCCGGCTGGGCTGCCATGATGGATGTCTGCAATCAGGCACACAACGGCTTCGGCACGACTCACATGTTCCACACTGACCCGGCAGACCCGATGTATCCTCAGCTTCCTGGCTATGTGGTATTCTTGGGTGCTTCCATCATCGGCTTCTGGTACTGGTGTACCGACCAGCACATTGTGCAGCGCGTACTCGGCCAGACGAAGGGTGAGGACAACTCTGTCGTCATGAAGCGCGCACGCCGCGGCACCATCGCCGCCGGCTACTTCAAGCTACTGCCTGTGTTCATGTTCCTGATTCCCGGTATGGTCGCCTACGCCCTGTCACTAAAGACCGGCAGCGGCATCGAGATGGACATCACCAACACACACGACACTGACGGCGCTTTCGCTATGATGGTGAAGAATATTCTGCCCGCAGGTGTCAAGGGTATCGTAACTATCGGCTTCATCTGCGCACTCGTAGCTTCACTTGCAGCCTTCTTCAACAGCTGTGCTACCCTCTTCACCGAAGACTTCTATAAGCCGATGAAGAAGGGCATGAGCGAGGCTCACTACGTACTTGTCGGCCGTATTGCCACAGTAGTTGTAGTGCTTCTCGGCCTGGCATGGATGCCCGTCATGATGAGCATGGGTAACCTCTACTCTTACCTTCAGGACATCCAGTCGCTCATTGCTCCCGCTATGGTAGCCGTGTTTACGCTCGGAATCTTCTCAAAGAAGATTACGCCGAAGGCTGGCGAATGGGGTCTCATCGGTGGCTTCCTCATTGGTATGGTGCGACTGCTCACCAATGTCATCACCGACTCCGGCAAGGCAGCCATGGATGGTGCATTCTGGGAGAATACCACATGGTTCTGGCAGACAAACTGGCTCATCTTCGAGTGCTGGCTTCTGGTATTCATCGTGGTGTTCATGATTATAGTGTCGTTTGTCACGCCAGCTCCCTCGCAAGCACAGATTGAGGCCATCACCTTCACAGGCGACTACCGCAAGCAGATTCGCGAGAGCTGGGGTGTCTGGGACATCGTGGCCACACTTGGTGTCGTGATACTCTGCGGATGCTTCTACTACTATTTCTGGTAAACGTCAGATATGACCTATTATAGTCAATTTGCTAAAGTCTGGGTTTCGGTGGACTGCATTATCTTCGGCTTCGATGACAGCAAGCTGAAGGTGTTGATAGGCCGCCGCCAGATGGATCCTGGGCGCGGCGAATGGAGTCTCTACGGAGGCTTCGTCGCCGCGAGCGAGAGCATTGACGACTGTGCCGCGCGCACACTCTACCGCCTGACGGGCTTACGCAACATTTACATGCGGCAGGTAGGCGCCTTTGGCAGTGTCGACCGCGACCCAGGCGAGCGGGTCATCTCTGTCGCCTATTACGCCCTCATCAACGTAGCAGACTACAACGACCGCCTGCGGCGTGAATACGGTGTTGAGTGGGTTGGTATCGACGAGTTGCCGAAAATGTATTCTGACCATAATAGCATGATTCAGAAAGCCCGCAAGCTGATGAAGCAGAAACTGGCACACGAGCCCGTGGGATTCCAGCTGCTGCCCAGCCTTTTCACACTGACGCAGCTTCAGCGCCTCTACGAAGCCGTCAACGGCGAGGAACTCGATAAGCGCAACTTTCGTAAGCGCATCAAGGAAATGGACTTCATTGAAAAGACGGAGCTGATAGACAAGACGGGCTCGAAGCGTGGGGCATATCTCTACAGATTCAACAAAAAATCTTACAACGAAGACCCAAACTTTAAACTATAGGAAAAAGCAATATGTTAGAACAATTAAAAGAAAAAGTATTCAAAGCCAACCTTGACTTGGTGAAACAGGGACTTGTTATCTTTACGTGGGGCAATGTCTCTGGCATCGACCGTGAGCGCGGCCTTGTGGTCATCAAGCCTTCTGGTGTCAGCTACGACGACATGACGGCAAATGACATGGTCGTGGTTGACCTGGAAACGGGCGAAGTCATTGATGGAGAGCTGAATCCCTCAAGCGACACTCCGACGCACCTCGTGCTTTACCGGGCCTTCCCAAACATTCAGGGCGTGGTGCATACTCACTCTACCTATGCTACTGCCTTTGCTCAGGCTGGACGCGACATTCCAAACATTGGTACGACGCATGCCGATTATTTCTACAAGGATATCCCCTGCACGCGCGACATGACCAAGGAAGAAGTCGAAGGGCAGTACGAGCTAGAGACGGGTAATGTCATCGTAGACGAGATTCTGAACATTCGGAAAATCAATCCTGACCACACACCTGCCGTACTGGTGAAGAATCACGGCCCGTTCTCATGGGGTACATCACCCGACAATGCCGTCTATAATGCCAAAGTGATGGAGCAATGCGCCAAGATGGCTTTTGTATCTTTCTCGGTAAACCCGGAGACGACGATGAATCCGCTGCTGGTGGAAAAGCACTACAATCGGAAGCATGGTCCCAATGCCTACTACGGCCAGAAAAAGAAATAAGACACTCTCCCCTACCCTCACTACGAGAGAGAGGGAGAACGACAAACAAACATTTAAATTAAATTTAATAACTAAAGACCCATGCCCTTGACTGGTCTTCCCCCCTTGGGGGATAAGAGAGGGGTTTCTATTATGATTAAAGCATTTGAAAATTACGAGATTTGGTGGGTAACTGGTGCGCAGTTGCTCTACGGAGGTGATGCAGTGGTTGCTGTTGACGGTCACTCAAAGGAAATGGTAGCCGGACTGAATGAAAGCGGCATTATTCCCATTAAGGTGGTTTACAAGGGCACGGCAAACTCATCGAAGGAGGTTGAAGACGTGATGAAAGCAGCCAACAACGATGACAAGTGTGTAGGTATCATCACATGGATGCACACGTTCTCGCCCGCAAAGATGTGGATTAAGGGGCTGCAAGACTTGCAGAAACCTCTGCTCCACTTCCACACGCAGTATAACGCAGAAATCCCCTGGGAAACCATGGACATGGACTTCATGAACCTGAACCAGAGCGCCCACGGCGACATTGAGTTCGGTCATATCTGCACCCGCATGCGTGTTCCGCGCAAGGTGGTCTGCGGCTACTGGAAGAGCGAGGAAGCACAGCAGAAGATTGCTGTCTGGGCGCGTGTTGCCGCTGGTGTTGCCGATGCCAAGAACGTGCGCTGCCTGATGTTTGGTATGAACATGAACAACGTTGCCGTAACCGATGGCGACCGCGTTGAGTTCGAGCAGCGCATGGGCTACCATGTGGACTACTACCCTGTCAGCTCTCTGATGGACTACTTCAAGAAGGTCACTGATGCCGAGGCTGACGAGCTGGTTGAGGAATACAAAAAGCTCTATACCATCAAAATTGACGAGAGCGGCGAAGAGGTTTATTGGCAAAAAGTGAAGAACGCCGCCAAAGCTGAAATTGCTTTGCGCCGTGTGCTGAAAGATGAGGGCGCCACCGCCTTTACCACAAACTTCGACGACCTGGGCGATGCCGATATCGACGACCCGAACTTCGTTGGTTTCGACCAGATTCCCGGCCTTGCCTCGCAGCGCCTGATGGAAGAAGGCTACGGCTTCGGTGCCGAGGGCGACTGGAAGACGGCTTGCCTCTATCGCACCCTGTGGGTCATTCAGCAGGGCATGCCTACGGGCTGCTCGTTCCTTGAGGACTATACTCTCAACTTCGCTGGCGACCGCAGCTCTTGCCTGCAGAGCCACATGCTCGAAGTCTGCCCGCTCATTGCCGTCGACAAGCCTACGCTCGAAGTTCACTTCCTCGGTATTGGTATCCGCAAACAGCAGACAGCCCGCCTCGTGTTCACCTCAAAGGTAGGCCGCGGCATCAAGGCTACTGTCGTTGACCTGGGTAATCGTTTCCGCCTCATCTCTCAGGAAGTTGAGTGCATCGAGCCGAAGCCCATGCCTAACCTGCCCGTTGCCTCTGCACTCTGGGTACCACAGCCCACATTCGAGATTGGCGCTGGCGCATGGATTCTGGCTGGCGGCACACACCATAGTGCTTTCTCGTATGACATTACCGAAGAGTACTGGGAAGACTTCGCTGAAATGGTTGGTATCGAGTATATCAAGATTAACAAGGATACGAAGACTTACGAGTTCCAGCAGCAGCTGCGCAACAACGAGATTTACTACATGCTTAACAAGGCACTCAAATAAAAAATAACCATCCCGGTGCCGGATTAACACAGACTTTTAATAAGGACACGGCTTATGCCACACACAGCTAAGCCGTGTCTTTTGGAATAAAAAAAGAGCCGTGTAACCAGCACCCAAAACCAAACAACTATGACCGCAAAACAAACTATTGAAGCAGGCAAGGCCATTCTTGGTATCGAATTTGGCTCTACCCGCATTAAGGCTGTTCTTATTGACGAGAACAACACCCCCATTGCACAGGGTAGCCATGAGTGGGAAAACCAGCTCGTGGACGGACTCTGGACTTATTCCACAGAAGCCATCTGGTACGGTCTGGAGGACTGCTATGCAGAGCTTCGCAAGGACGTGCTGAAGCAGTACGACTGTGAGATTGAGACCCTTGCCGCCATCGGCTTCTCTGCCATGATGCACGGCTACATGGCCTTCAACGACAAGCAGGAGATTCTGGTGCCCTTCCGCACATGGCGCAACACCAACACTGGCAAGGCAGCCGCAGAACTCTCCAAACTGTTCAACTACAACATTCCGCTGCGCTGGAGCATCAGCCACCTCTACGAAGCCATTCTTGACAACGAAGAGCATGTCGGCGACATCAAATACCTGACCACACTGGCAGGCTATGTACACTGGCAGGTTACAGGACAGTTCGTACTCGGTGTCGGCGATGCTTCTGGCATGATTCCTGTCGACCCCAACACCAAGACCTACGATGCCACAATGGTCAAGAAGTTCGATGAACTGATTGCGCCCAAGAATTTTTCATGGAAGTTGCTCGACATTCTGCCCAAGTCGTTGAATGCCGGTGAGAACGCAGGTTTCCTCACTCCCGAAGGTGCCAAGAAACTGGATGTCTCAGGCCACTTGAAGGCAGGTATTCCCGTCTGCCCGCCAGAAGGCGATGCCGGCACTGGCATGGTAGCCACCAATGCTGTCAAGCAGCGCACGGGTAACGTTTCCGCAGGCACCTCTTCGTTCTCAATGATTGTTCTTGAGAAAGAACTGTCGAAACCCTACGAGCCTATCGACATTGTAACCACTCCCGACGGCTCACTGGTGGCCATGGTCCACTGCAACAACTGCACCAGCGACATTAACGCCTGGGTTGGTCTCTTCAAGGAATACCAGCAGCTGCTTGGCGTACCCGTAGATATGAACGAGCTATACGGCAAACTTTTCAACAAGGCACTCGAAGGCAATGCCGACTGTGGCGGACTGATGGCTTACAACTATGTCAGCGGCGAGCCTGTCACCGGGCTTCAGGAAGGCCGCCCGATGTTTGTCCGCTCAGCCAACGACAAGTTCAATCTGGCGAACTTCATGCGCGCCCACCTCTATGGCGCCATTGGTGTGCTGAAGATTGGCAATGACATTCTGCTGAAAGAGGAGAACGTGAAGGTCGACCGCATTACCGGCCATGGCGGCTACTTCAAGACACCCGGCGTAGGCCAGCGCATGCTTGCCGCCGCCCTCAACTCGCCCATTTCCGTCATGGAGACTGCCGGCGAGGGTGGTGCATGGGGTATTGCCCTGCTTGCAGGCTATGCCGTGAACAATCCCAACAAGCTCTCGCTCGCTGACTATCTTGAGTCGGTTGTCTTCGCCGGCAACACGGGCACCAGCATTGCCCCCACCGCAGAAGACGTGGCAGGATTCAATAAATACATTGAAAGCTACAAGGCCGGCCTTGCCATCGAGCAGTGCGCTGTTGAAAACAAGAAATAGGGCTTTCCCCCTACCCTGTTTAACCCCTAAAAATCCTTTCGAGTATGCCCTGGGATGTCTGCTGACACCCAAAGGCATACTCGAAAGCTATTGAG
>JAFLSH010000174.1 GCA_022511055.1 Prevotella sp.
CGAGGACTTTGAGAACAGCGTGAAGAACTTGGGAGTGCCCCAACACCTGAGCTGATCTCGCCCGGATGTTCCGCTTCCCGGAAACTTGCGGAGTATTTGCTGCGACTCACAGACTATTTGCTGCGACTTGCGGAGTATTTGCCGCAACTTGCGGCGTGTTTCTTGGCACGCATGGCGTATTTCCCGAAAAAACTGGCAGCGGAGGCCGCTTTTTTAGGAAAAAATGTGTAACTTTGTGGCCACAAACACAATAGCAAAGAAAGAATAGTGAACAGAAAAGAAAAAGTATCAGCATGAAATCATTTATCAACGTGGAGGATATCGGCGACCTCCGCCAAGCACTCGCCGAGGCACAGGAGATAAAGAACGAGCGGTTTAAGTATCAGCATCTGGGCAGGAACAAGACGCTCATGATGATTTTCTTCAATAACTCACTGCGCACCCGCCTCTCTACGCAGAAGGCTGCCATGAACTTAGGCATGAACGTGATTGTGCTTGACGTGAATGCCGGCGCGTGGAAGCTGGAGACGGAGCGCGGCGTTATCATGGACGGCGACAAGAGCGAGCATCTGCTGGAGGCCATTCCCGTTATGGGCTGCTACTGCGACCTTATCGGCGTGCGCTCCTTTGCCGGGCTGACCGACCGCGAGTATGACTATGCCGAGACGGTCTTGCAGCAGTTCATCAGATATAGCGGCCGCCCCGTGTTTGCCATGGAGACGGCCACCGTTCACCCCCTTCAGGCATTTGCCGACCTGATAACCATTGAGGAGTACTGGGCAAAGGAACAGGCCGCCGCCACGACAGGGAAGGGTGGGGGGCAGCCGCGCCGCCCGAAGGTGGTGCTGACCTGGGCGCCCCACTGCCGTGCCTTGCCGCAGGCCGTGCCCAACAGCTTCGCCCAGTGGATGAACGCGGCCGATGTGGACTTCGTTGTCACCCACCCCGAGGGCTACGAGCTTGACCCGCAGTTCGTGGGGAACGCCCGTGTGGAGTACGACCAGCGGAAAGCCTTCGAAGGAGCCGACTTCATCTACGCCAAGAACTGGAGTAATCCCGGCGTGACGAATCCCGCCGACTACGGCAAGATTACTTCGAAGGACATGGCGTGGACCGTGGACAGCGAACACATGGCGTGGACCAACAACGGCAAGTTCATGCACTGCCTGCCCGTGCGCCGCAACCTCATTGTGACCGATGAGGTCATCGAATCGCCCAACAGCATAGTCATTCCCGAGGCCGCCAACCGCGAGATTTCGTGTTCGGTGGTCATCAAACGGATGCTCGAGGCGTTATGACTGTCTCCGCCATCGTTCACGCCTGCGCCTTCGCCCTGATGCTGGTTGTCATTGTCAGGCTCATTGTCAGGGTGAAAGCCCTGAAGGCCGCCAACACCAGCCTCTACGAGAAAAGCCTTGAGCGGCTGGACATAGAGAAAGGCGAGCAGGCGCAGCGCGAATGGTATGAGCAGCAGATAGCCCACTACAGCGACCAGCTGGAACGGCTGCGCAGTCAGGTGGAGAGTCTGCGGCAGGCTCTGTTGCAGACAGAGGCCGCGCAAGCGGCAGCCGCCGTGCCCCTGGAGGCAGGGGAAGACGTGCCGCCCGCAAAGGGCAGGGCCGGCGGGCTTGACGACGATGCCAAGGCCATGCTGGCGCTGGAAATCAGCCGGGTCATGGAGACCGATGATGTCATCTACTCGCCGAGCTTCGGCCTTACGCAGCTTTGCGACATGGTTGGCTCCAACTCCAAATATGTCTCGCAGACCATCAACCAGATTTTCAAGAAGAACTTCCCGACCTTGCTCAACGAGCATCGCATTCGCGAAGCCTGCCGCCGCATTATCGATGCGGAGCATTACGGGCATCTCACCATAGAGGGCATTGCCGAGGGTGTGGGCTTCAAGTCGCGCACCAATTTCATTGCCACGTTCAAGAAAATCGTGGGCCTGTCGCCTTCGGAATACAAGAAAATAGCCCAGAATCAGCAGTAAAAAGTCTTAATTCGTGAATTGAGACATAGTAGGCCCTGAGACGTGTTGGCTGTTTCGCCCTTTTTCCGTACCTTTGCCACCGAAATGCAGAAAACAAAGTGCAATTGCGGTAAAAAGAAAGTAAGACAGGCTGACACAAGAACATTGAAATATACATAATAGCAAAATCGTTTTGGTCATAATATTCGTATAGTAGTAGCATTATTAATTAGAAAACACACACATTGGTTACGCGCAGCCTTGGAGGCTCCGCGTAATTTTTTTTGCCGCCTTTCTTCCCTGCCTTTGCCGCATTCCGCAAAAAGTGGCGACAGAGTTTTGGCTGTTCCCGCGTTTTTTAGTAACTTTGTGCCCAGTTTCGAAAACCAAATGCTAAAAACACTTTAGAAAACATGATTTCATTCGACTGTGACTACAATAACGGGGCGCACGAGAAGGTGCTTGCGAATCTGGTGAGGCATAACGCCAGCAAGCCCACCCCCTACGGCTTCGACGAATACTCTGAGCGGGCAAAGGCGCGCATCAGGGAAGCCTGCGGGCTGCCCGATGCCCAGATTTTCTTCCTGACGGGCGGCACGCAGACCAATGCCACGACCATTGACTCCATGCTCTACCAGTACGAGGGGGTCATCTGCGTAGGCTCGGGCCATATCAATGTCCACGAGGCAGGGGCCGTGGAGTTCACGGAGCATAAGATTATCACCATTGCCGACACGGACGGCAAGATGGAGGCTTCGGTGCTTGATGCCTACCTTGACGACTACATGCACGACGGCAACAAGGACCATGCCGTGCATCCGGGGCTGGTCTACATCACCTTCCCCACCGAATTAGGCACGCTCTACACCGCCAGGGAACTGGACAGCCTCTATCAGGTGTGCCAGCGCTACGAGATTCCGCTCTACATTGACGGCGCGCGGCTGGGCTACGGGCTGATGGCGCCCGGCAACGACATTACGCTGCCCTATCTGGCCCGCCATTGCGACGTGTTCTACGTTGGCGGCACGAAGGTCGGCGCGCTCTGCGGCGAGGCCGTGGTCTTTACCAACCGCAAGGCGCACAAGCACTTCTTCTCCATACAGAAGCAGCACGGTGCGGTCATTGCCAAGGGTGCGCTGATAGGCTTGCAGTTCGAGGCGCTGTTCACCGACGACCTCTACTTCAAGCTGGCGGAGCAGGGCATCAGGACTGCCATGCGCATGAAGGAGATTTTCAGCCGCAAGGGCTTCCAGTTCTTTGTCGACTCGCCCACCAACCAGCAGTTTGTCATTATCGACAACGCCCGGGTGGAGCAGCTGAGCCGGCTGGTCTCGTTCACCCACTTCGGCCAGGCCGACAAGCACCACACCGTCTGCCGCTTTGTGACTTCGTGGGCGACGACCGACGACGAGATTGACGAGCTGGAGCGCATTCTGAGCCAGTAGGGCGCACGGCGTGTTCACTGGCAGACGCGGAGACAAGGAGGGCGAGCGATGACAAACCACACCCACGACCAGAAAGGAGGCCGGCCAACGGGCGGGCGGCTGTTCTGTGCGGCGGCCGTTGTGCCTTTCGCCCTTGTCTGCTGGGTGTTTTTCCAGTTCTTCTATCCCTATCACTTCTACTATCAGGAGCAAAACCAGCTGTTCCTCTGGTCGGCCGACTATCTCTGCGCCTACTTCGATGCGCCCGGCGGCTTGGCGCGGCTTGCCGGCGACTGCCTGACCCAGCTATACTACTACCAGTACGCCGGTGCCCTGATACTCACGCTGGCCATTGCCGCCATCGGCCTGCTGCTCTGCAAGGCCATGCGGGGCTTCCGCGCAGGCCGTGCCGTGGCGGCCGCCACGGGCCTCTTGGCCATGGCGCTGGTGGCCGTGAGCCACTTCAGCCTCAGCTACAAGCTGTTTTCCACCGTTTCCGTGATGGGGTGGGCTGCCGTGCTGTGGCTGGTCTCGCTGGCCAGGGGCTGGCGGCTCAGGGTGGCGGCCGCCGCCTGCCTGCTGCCTGCTGCCTGGTGGCTGCTGGGGCTGCCGCAGGCCAAGGCGCTGAAGCGCCCCGACTTCATACTTGAGCGCGACTTCGCCGTTGCCAACGAATACTACTTCGGCAACCACGACCGGGTGATAGGCATGGTGGAAGGCGCGCCTGAGCGCACCCGCGAGATGCTCTTCTTCTATAATCTTGTCAGGGCGCAGCGCGGCGAGCTGCCCGACCACCTGCTGGCATTCACCCCCACCGAGTTGGGAACATTCTATAGCATCGGCCCCGAGACCCCCCGCCAGACCATTATCAACATGAACGAGCTGTACTGGGCGCTTGGCGACATGACCTTCACCGAGCGGGCGGCCATGATGGCCTGTGTGTTTGCACCCAACAACCGCAACGTGCGCATGGTGAAGCGGCTGGCCGAGTGCAACCTGGTCAGCGGCGACACGCTGGCCGCCGAGAAATACCTGCGGCTGCTCGACAAGACACTCGCCTACCGCAAGTGGGCCGGCCGTGTGCGCAGCCACGGAAAGGACATCTACCGCGCCAAGATGCAGATGGTGAACACGCGCGACACCATCACCGTCAGCGACAACGCCCACTTTCTGATGATGCAGCTGCTCGATGCCAATCCCGCCAACACCGTGGCGCTGGACTATATCCTGTGCAGCACACTGCTGCTGAAGGACATTGACGGCTTTAAGCGCGACTACGACCGCTACTGCACCGACACGGGGCGGCACCGCCCGAAGCCGCTCTACCAGGAAGCCCTGTGCATCTGGCTGGCCGGCACCGATGCGCCACAGGAGGAGTGGCAGCGCTACGTTCAGAGCCCAGACGTGGTGCAGCGTTTCAGGGAGTACGGCCGGCGGCGCGGCGATGCCCGCTTCAAGGGCACTTACTGGTATTACTTTGACAAGGAAAAAGCGCCGGAGATATGACAGAACGACCCACCCGCCCCGTAGTCTTGGCCTTGCAGGCCCGGCTGGCGCAGGCCGTGCGGCTCTGCGGGCTGGCTCTGCTGGCCTTGCTGGCAGCCGTTAGCGCCTGTACGCCCACGCCCCGCGACATCAGGCAGACAGCCCAGCTCCCCCCCATCTATCCCGACTACTGCAATGTCACCATTCCGCCGAACATTGCCCCGCTGAACTTCCTGCTGCGCCACGACAGCTGCGAAGCCCTGGAGGTGAAGGTGGGCGTGGGCGACGTTATCAGCCCCTACCAGCACACCATTACCCTCAGGGCCAGCGGCAACGAGGCGGTCTTCAGCCTCGGCGAGTGGAAGGCGCTGCTGGCCGAGGCGGCCGGCACGGAGCTGACGGTTACCGTCACCGCCCTTGTCGGCGGACAATGGGTGCGCTACAGGCCGTTCACGTGGCAGGTGGCAAAAGACCCCATTGACCCGTGGCTGACCTACCGGCTCATTGAGCCTGACTACGAGATATGGAACAACCTTCAGATTAAGCAGCGGTGCGTGGAGAATTTCGATGAGGACTGGCTGGGGCACTACGGGCAGCTGGACAACCGCTGCATGAACTGCCACACCTTTGCCAACCAGTCGCCCGACCTCTCGATGATGTACGTGCGCGGCCCCGGCGGCGGTGCCATTCTCAACCAGTCGGGCCGCCTTCAGAAGCTCGACATTCCCGGCAGTGTCTATTTCGGCTTCAGCCCCAACGGCCGCTACATCACTTACTCCACCAACACCATCATTCCCGCCTTCCACAGCCAGGCCAGCAGGCGGCTGGAGGTGTTCGATGCACGGTCAAACGTGTTCGTGGCCGACCTTCAGACCCACCGCATACTCACTTCCCCCCTGCTCTGCGACAGCCTGAAGTTCGAGACCTTCCCCACCTTCTCGCCCGACGGCCGCTACATCTACTATTGTGTCGCCGACACCGTTGCGCTGCCGCAGGAGGTCAGGCAGCTGCAATATGCCCTGGTGCGCATTCCCTTTGACGAGCAGACGGGGCAGTTTGGCAGCCAGGTCGACACGCTTCTCCGCCCGCAGGCGGGCATGCCGCCCCGGAAGTCCTCGGTCTGCCACCCGCGCATCAGCCCCGACGGCCGCTATCTGCTCTATACCGTGGCCGACTACGGCACGTTCCCCATCTGGCACCCGGAGGCCGACCTGCAGATGATGGACCTTCAGACGGGGCGCATAGACAGCCTGTCGATAGTCAACAGCGAGCGGAGCGACACCTACCACGCCTGGTCGAGCAACAGCCGCTGGTTTGTCTTTGCCTCGAAGCGCGACGACGGCCTTTACGGCAAGCCCTATTTCTGTTACATCGACCCGACAGGGCGCGCCCATAAGCCCTTCTGCCTGCCGCAGCGCTACCCGGCGTTCTACGACAACAACCTGAAGTCGTTCAACGCCCCGGAACTGGGAACGGCCAAAGTGCCCTTCACCGTCAGCGA
>JAFLSH010000175.1 GCA_022511055.1 Prevotella sp.
TCGAATTGCAAATTCTTATACTCCATGCAGCCAGATTGCAAATCTGGCTGAACCGTGGCGAGTTTCGGAAAATAGTATGGGAGTTTTGAAAATTACTCCGTGAGTTTCGGGCAAAACTCACGGAGTAATTTTTCTAAAGTGCCGCTTTTTTGTCGAAACTCACGGAGTTTTTGGCAATACTCACAGAGTTTTTAGGGGGAAATTGCTGATACCCGCTACTGCCTGGGCCCGATGCTGACCCTGATGCCGGCGTAGAACGTGGCGCCGTGTACGGGGCCCCACACCATCGTGGCATCGAAGGCATCGCTCCACGGGTCGGCGGCGCTGATGATGGGCTGCTGCTGGCGGAAGCCGGTCAGGTTTTCGCCGCCCACGTAGACTGAGAAGCGGCGAAACCAGCGGGTCACCTGAAACTGCAGCTGCTCGTAGGTGCTGAAACGCGAAGGCCATGAGGCAGTGCCGTCGGGCAGCGTGTAGGGCGTGGGCATGCGGCCGCCGCCGTTCAGCTGGGCGGTGGCATCGACCTGCCACTGCCCCTTCGGGGTCTTGTAGCTGGCGGTGAGCAGCCCCTTGTAGCGGCTGGTGAGCGGCTTCTCCATCAGCCGGCCGCCGTAGGTGGTCTTTACGTCGTTGATGCGCCAGGCGGCGGTCAGCTCCAGCCCGGTCAGCACGGGATAGGTGGCATCGGCCTGGAAGGTGTTGGAGTAAGACTTGCCGCTGAGGTTGGTAATGCGTATCTCGGCGGGGTTGCTGTCGTAGTCGACAACGGCCTGGCGCGAGAATCGGGTGTGGTAGTACTCGGCGTTGACCTTCAGGGTCTTGCCGAAGAGCGGCAGGTTGAGCGATGCGCTCAGTCCGTAGTTCCAGGCGCTCTCCTGGTCGAGATTGTCAACAATCAGCCGGCGGCCGCTGGCGAGCAGGAAGTTGTTCTCGGCCAGCGCATGCACCGTGCGGTAGCCCTTGCCTGCCGAAAGGCGCAGGCTGAGCGCATCGGCGGGCGTGAACTTCAGGTGGAAGCGGGGCGTGGCAAACGTGCCGTAGCGGTTGCTGTGGTCGGCGCGCAGCCCGGCCATCGCGGTCCAGTGGCTGTTGGGCGTGTAGGTGTACTGCGCATAGGCCCCGGCGGTGGTCTCCTGGTCCGTGGCGTGTTCCTCGCGCTCCGTCAGCAGGTTGTAGCGCAGATGGTCATGGTTGAGCGAGAGTCCGGCTGAGAGGTTGTGCTGTTCGGTGAAGCTGGTCTCGAAGGCCAGCTGCACATAGGCGTTCTTCTCGTTCACGTCGTAGCGCTTATTGCCGTAGGCGGCATCCGTCAGGTGCAGCGAGGCGCTGCCCATCAGCGCCAGGCTCGTGTTGTGTTCCTCGTCGATGGTGATGCCGTGCTTCATGTAGCCCTCGTAGCGGTCGGTCTCCACGCCTATCACGTAGCGGGGGCTGCCGGCGGTGCGCGGCCGGTCGGTCTGTCCGCCGTCGCGCTGCTCTTTCAGCAGGGCAACGCCGGCGTGGAAGACGTAGTGGCCGCTCTCCAGCACCCAGCGATTCTGCAGATTGTACTGCCGCAGGCTGGGCTGGTCGAGAAAGCCGTCACTGTTGTCGTCGTAGTCGCCCCAGTCGTCCTGGTAGTGCAGCAACAGCGCGGTGCTGAGCCCCTCGCTGAGTTCCACGCTGGCATCGGCGTTGGCATCGAAGCGGCTCTTGGTGTTGCCGTACAGGTTTACGGTCACGCCCGGGTCGCTCTCGGGCGACAGATACTGCACGTTAATCTGCCCCGTGATGGCCTCGTAGCCGTTGCGCACTGATGAGCAGCCCTTCGACACGGAGATGCTGTTCATCCACGGCCCCGGCACGTAGTCGAGCGCATAGGGTGCGGCCGCGCCGCGGAAGTTGGGCAGGTTTTCGGTGAGCATCTGCACGTAGGTGCCGCTCAGCCCCAGCAGCTTGATTTGCTTGGCGCCGGTGGCGGCATCGGAGTAGTTCACGTCAACGGCGGGATTGGTGGTGAAGCTCTCGCCCAGGTTGCAGCACGCCGCCCGGCACAGCTCTTCGCGGTTGATGCGCACACCGTTCACGGGGCCGACCACACGGCTCGTGCCTGCACGGCGGGCGGTGATGGTCACGTTGCCCAGTTGCTGCGACTTCAGGGTGTCGGTCTCGGCCGTGTCCGCGGTCTGCCCGCAGACAGTTCCGCCCAGCAGCAGGGCGAAACACACCAATATGTTTCTTTCGGTCATGTTGATTGCTTTTTTGACAATAAAAATGGGATATGTCTACGCAGAACGGCGCCGCACTCCCCACGGGAAGGCAACGCTCGCAAAAAGAAGACACACGGGGGTCAAATAAGCAACACGCGGAGAAGGCGCAGATAGCTGCGCGGAGGATTCGGCTGGACTACACACGCCGCCGGCAGCCACTTGCCGCCCAGAACAGCCACGGGCTGCGGCACAGCCACTAACGCCGGCAGCACGGCCGCCACGGGCGGCACGGCACGGAAGTCGACCGTGGGCTGCAGGCTGGCAGGCGACACTTCCACGTGGCCCACGCTCTCGCAGCCGCACATCGGCAGATGCTCCTTGTCGTCGTGGGCCGCCTCGCCCTGAAGGCAGGTCAGCATCTTCACCGTGCCACTGTGGGTGCAACGCACAATGTCGACCCCGCGGCCAACGAACAAGATGATGGCCGACAGCAGCAACAGCACTATGTGGCGGATAGTCCTCATGAATAGTTTATGATTTCAGGGAACAAAGTTAGCACTTATTTCCCAATAACCCGGCACAGGGGGCGGCGGTGTCAGACTTTTTTAAGCATAATTAACGAATTCCCCATCTGGAACGCAGCCCGCCCCGCCGCCGCTTGCGCTTTGCCGCCCTGCCGCCTGGGCGGCGGGCAAAAGAATCGGGCGGGTCCGAAAGAGACCCGCCCGACTGATACTGCGAATTTTTATTACAAAAATTACTTGATGGCATCGGTCAGCTCAGCACCAGCCTTGAACTTTGCAACCTTCTTGGCAGCAATCGTAATCTTCTCCTTGGTGGCGGGGTTAATGCCTTCGCGAGCGGGGCGCTCGTTCACGCTGAATGTACCGAAGCCGATAAGGCTCACCTTGTCGCCTGCAACGAGGGCGTCTTTGATAGCTGCTACTGTGGCATCGAGTGCCTTCTTGGCGTCAACCTTTGAGATGCCAGCACCTGCGGCAATCTTCTCAACTAATTCTGTCTTGTTCATAATTGTTAGTTTAAAAAATGAATATAATTAATGCTTAAAATTTTGTATTCTTTTAGAAATCTTTGGCAAATATAGGGTATAATTATCAAAAAAACAACAAAAAAAGGAAAAAATTTACTTTTTTACTGAAAAAAAATTGGTTTAGGCCCTTTTTTGGCAAAAAAAAGAGATATTTTTCGTAATTTTGCGCCCGAAAACAAGGAAAGCGAGAATTCGCAAAAATCATAAATTCTACAAGAGAGGAAAATAAGATGTTTCAGAACATACCTACAATAACAAAGAATCTGCTGATTATCAACTTCCTGACATTTCTGGCCACCATCGTGCTGGGAATGAGGGGGGCTGACCTGGCTGCCATCGGCGGTCTGCACTTCTTCATGGCCAGTGACTTCCACTTCTACCAGCTGCTGACCTATCTGTTTCTGCATTCCGACTTCTGGCACATCTTCTCGAACATGTTTGGCCTGTGGATGTTTGGCTGCGTGATAGAGAATGTGTGGGGCTCCAAGAAATTCCTTTTTTATTACATTACGTGCGGCATCGGCGCCGGTCTGCTGCAAGAGCTGGCACAGCTGGTGTCGTTCTATTTCATGATTTCGGCACAAGACCCTTCCATCACCTTTTCCGGCATCTTCGCCGTGGGCCAGCAGCTGAGCCATCAGCTCAACGGGTGGACCACCATCGGTGCATCGGGTGCCGTCTATGCCATCATACTGGCCTTCGGCATGACCTTCCCCAACGAGCGCATGTTCATCATTCCGTTCCCCTTCCCCATCAAGGCCAAGTGGTTTGTGGTGGGCTACGTGGCCTTCGAGTTCTTCTCGGCGCTCAACTCGCCGGGCGACAACGTGGCGCACATGGCTCACCTGGGCGGCATGCTCTTCGGCTTCCTGATGATTCGCCACTGGAACAGACAGCAGTCGTTCAACCGGTCGGGCGGGCAGCAGTTCTTCGACAACCTGAGGCGGAACTTCGAAAACCGCTACGGCCAGCGCGACAACAAGAGCCAGCAGCGGCCGGGCGGCAATCCGAACATGCACGCCGAGCGCGGCGGCTCGAAGGAGAGTGACATGGAATACAACGCACGCAAGAAGGCACGCCAGGAAGAGATTGATGCCATTCTTGACAAAATCAGAAAGAGCGGCTACGATAGCCTGTCGAAAGAGGAGAAGCAAAAACTCTTTGATGCCAGCAACAACCGATGATAAAGCAACTGAAGTCCATAACGGTTAACGTGTTGGCGGGAGCCAACATCGCCATCGTGCTGCTGATGCTGGCCGTGGGCTTCAGCCACCGCTTCAGCCCCGCCGACTGGGCAGTCTTGGGCTGGGCTGGGCTTACCTTTCCGTTCTTTCTGCTGCTGAACCTGGGTTTCCTGGTGTTCTGGGTGATGTTCCACTGGCGCAAGGCATGGATTCCGCTGGTCGGATTTTTCTTCGTGTACGCACCTGTACGTATATATATGCCTGTGAATCAGGAGAAAGAGGTGCCTGACAGCTGCCTGAAGATTATCAGCTACAACGTCTGCGCCTACGGCGGCAACTTCAAGTACGAAGATGGTTTCGGGGCGGTCTACAGTTTTCTGGAAGCCCAGCAGGCCGACATTGTCTGCCTGCAAGAAGATGTCGACTCGTGGCGCCGCTACGTGGTGCAGCGCTATCAGAAAATCTATCCCTACAACGACACTACGGTCTTCATCCGCTCACCGCACAGCTTCAATGCCGTTGGTGTTCACACCCGCTTCCCCATCTTGCGCAAGGAACGGCTGCCGCTGCCATCCAAGGCTAACGGGGCAGTGGCCTATTACCTGCAACTCTCGCCTGCCGATACGCTGCTGTTGCTGAACGTTCACTTGGAGAGCAACCACCTGAGCAGTGAAGACCGGGCCATGTACAAGGCCCTGCTGAAGAACGGCATGAAGGGCGAGGTGAAAGGCGACACGGTAAAGGCCGAGTCGCGCTATCTGCTGGGCAAGCTGACCGATGCGGCACGGAAACGGGCACCGCAGGCCGAGCTGCTGCACGACTACATTGCGGCACACAGCCAGTACCCCCTGCTGGTGTGCGGCGATTTCAATGACAACCCACTTTCCTACTCACACTACAAGGTGGCAGAGGGGCTGACCGACTGCTTCACCGAGTCGGGGCGCGGCTTCGGCTGGTCGTACAACCAGAACGGATTTTTCTTCAGAATTGACAACATTTTATGCTCTTCGCACTTCGAGCCTTTGAAGTGTCAAGTTGACTCAAAAATCGACTTCAGTGACCATTATCCCATGATTTGTTGGTTAAAAATGCGGGATAAACCTTGATTTTTGCACGAAAAATGCCTATAAATTTGCCCTAATGCAAAAAAAATGCTATATTTGCAGGCTAAATTGCGCGAAATTGACAAAAAATAACAAAAAATAAATAACAAAAAAATGCAAAACAAAGGAATTGTAAAGTTTATTGCAGTGCTTCTGGTGCTGGTATGTTGCTTCTACCTCTCCTTCTCATTCGTGACACGCCACTACGAAAGTAAGGCGGCCGCCATGGGCGAGCAGGCTGGGCAGGACTACCTGGATAGCATCAACAACGAGAAAGTCTACATGGGCATTTACTCGCTGAAGCAGTGCCGTGAGATGGAAATCGGCCTCGGTCTTGACCTGAAGGGCGGTATGAACGTTATTCTTGAGGTGTCAGTGCCTGATGTCATTGATGTGCTGGCCGACCACAAGCAAGATGCTACCTACAAGAAGTCAATGGAACAGGCCAAGAAGGAAGAAGAGACCAGCCAGAACGACTTCATCTCGCTGTTTGTCAAGTATTGGAAGCAGAACTCTAACGGCCGCCCCCTCGCTGCCATCTTTGCCACGCAGCAGATGAAGGGCAAGGTCAGCACCCAGTCGACCGATGCAGAGGTTGAGAACGCCCTGCGCGCTGAGGTGCAGTCGGCTGTCGACAACTCGTTCAACGTGGTGCGCAACCGTATCGACAAGTTCGGCGTTGTGCAGCCGAACATTCAGAAGCTGGAAGGTCAGAACGGCCGTATCATGGTCGAGATGCCGGGTATCAAGGAGCCGGAGCGTGTGCGCAAGCTGTTGCAGGGCTCGGCCAACCTGGAGTTCTGGGAGACCTACAACTCGCAGGAGATTGTGCCCCTGCTGG
>JAFLSH010000176.1 GCA_022511055.1 Prevotella sp.
TTCCAGCCATGCGTCAATCAGGCGGCGGGCAATGGATAGCTTTTCGGGTATCTGCGGCAGATTGGTGCGGCTAAACCAGCCGCCGTGCGATAACTCGCTGCGTTGCAGGTGAATGTCGCCGCCGGCATAGTCGGCCGTGAAGCCTACCATCAGCCCGCAGGGATAGGGCCAGGGTTGTGAGGCGAAGTAGCGGATGTTCTTGAGCTGTATGCCCGTTTCCTCCATGGCCTCGCGGGCCACGGCCTCTTCCAGTGTCTCGCCCGTTTCAACAAAGCCGGCCACGAGGCCGTAGTAATTCTTCTTGAAGCTGTTTGCATGAACAAGCAGGGCTTCGTCGCCCTTGCGTATCAGCACTATGACCGCGGTGGCCAGTTGCGGCCACACCTCCTTGCCGCACATCTCGCAGCGTTTGGAGATGTCAGTGTGAAAGCGCATGGGGCCGCCGCAGACTCCGCAGAACTTGGTGTTGCCGTCCCAGTAGAGCAGCTCGGCGCACTTGCCTGCTTTCTGGTAGAGTGTGGCCGGCAGCTTGTAGTAGCTCTGCCGCAGGCCGCACATTTCGTGTCCGGGCAGGTTGGTGATGGGGGCATCGACTGCATAGGTCTTTATGGCAATCCCGTCGATGGGCGGCGCCACGTCAATGACCGTTGTCCACGGCTTGACTGGCGTTGGTGGTGTCTCGGTGCAGGGAACGGTGTAGCTGCCGTCAGGCAGCTGCTGCAGCAACAGGTCGTCTTTGCAGAAGACAAAGAAGTAGTGCTTCATCTGTGGTTTTGATTGGCTAACGTCCGAAAAGCAGGCGGCGGTCGCGCTCAATGGCCGGGCCGACCCAGTCTTCGGGCACGAACTTCCAGTTGTTGTTAGGCTGCGGGTCGATAACCTTCAGCTTCTCAATCTCTTTCGTCAGGTAGTAGCGCTGGTCGCGCTTTGTCTGGAAAATCACGCGGCCGTTCAGGGAGTCTTTCGGTATGCCTGCTCCCCGTGTCAGCAGTTCGCCGCCGCCGTTGGCGCGGTAGCTGCTCATGGCCACCTTATACCATCGCTTGGGGTCGAAGCTGCTGCCGTCAGACATACGCAGAATGCGCACCTTCTGCCCTTCGGGCTTGGTAACATCAACCTCGTAGTCGATGCCGGCGGCAGAATCGAAGTTGAAAGTGTAGTTCTTGAAGCCTTGCCGCTGTTCGCCGCCATACGAGTACTCACCGCCGAGCAGCATGATATGGTCGTCGGGGCTCTTCATCTGGTTGGTCCAGATGGCGTAGCTCATCTCCAGATGCTTATGGATTTCCTCTCCCGTCATGTTAAGCACAAAGAGCAGATTCTCAAAGCGGTAGAGCTTGAACATGTCGGCCATGGTTATCTCGCCAGCCCTGATGACAGAATTGGTCGAGAGGGGAGCGTTCATTGATATGTCGGCACCTGTTATGCTCAGCTGAAGATTGTGAATCAGGTCTGAGAAGGCAGAGTTGCCAAAGAAACTGTCGCGGGTATAGATGGTGTGCTTGATTTTGCCGATATGCCGCTCGGTGTATTGCTTGACTTCGTCAATCTGCGGCTGGAAGTAGTTCAGCATTTTCTCGTCAATGGGCAGGTTGCTCACGTCAACATTCTCGCCCTTAATATCCTTCTTGATGAGCTTGCCGTCTTGGTAGGTCAGTTCTATCTGCGCATCGCTGACCTTCTGTGCCCAGCATGAAGGGTCGAGCATCAGTACTTGCTCGCCGGCATTGTTCTTTACCCAGAGGTTATGCTCCAGATGGTCGTGTCCGAAGAAGATGATATCGAAGCCGGGCACTTCCTTGGCCACAGCCTCGGAAGCATCTTCCGTGTATTGGGGCGTTTCGATGCCACCGCAGAGACCTGAGTGGAACAGTCCGAACACCAGGTCGCAGCGCTCCACTTCTTTCAGCTGCTTGACCCACTTCTTGGCACAGCTGACCATCTCCTGGAACTCCAAGCCTTTCCATAGCGACTCGTTCAGCCAGTTTGGAATAGCCGGAGTTACCATGCCGATAATGCCTATCTTAACTCCTTCGCGATAGAAAATGGCGTAAGGCTTGACATAGGGATTGCCTGACTGGCGGTCGACTATGTTTGCACCAATGGCAGGGCAACGCAGCTCACGAATCCACTTGTCGTACACCTCATGCCCGGTCTCAATGTCGTGATTGCCAATGGTCTCGGCATCATAGTTCATGTAGTTGATGACACTGGCCGCAATGTTCTCCCTTTCGGGTATGACAAAGTTTGACCAATAGCACGTTGGCTGCCCTTGAAGAATGTCGCCATTGTCAATGAGCAGCAGATTCTCGCCATATTGGCGGCGCAGCTGTTCAACATAGGTATTAACGCGAACAAGTGTTCCCTTCAGTGGCTTCTTTTCCATGAAATCATAGGGGAAAAAGAACCCGTGTACATCACTGGTTTCAATGACTCTCAGCTTGACGGTTTTGGTAACGGCCATGGTTGTTGTGGTTATTAGACAGAGGCAAAATAAGACTGCCAAATGTTTTTTTCTAATCATATTGTGACAAATTTTGTTGCAAAAATACAATAAAAAATCGAAATTCGGCACACATTTTGCTAATATTAGGAAAAGTTAAAGACAAAAAAGAAAGGAGAGATGAGGTTATGGCATTCATTGACTATTACAAAATCTTAGGTGTTTCAAAAGATATTCCCCAGCAGGATGTAAAAAAAGCCTATCTGAAACGGGCCAAGCAGTTCCATCCTGACTTGCATCCTGATGACCCGAAGGCGAAAGCTAAGTTTCAGGCGCTGACAGAGGCTTATGATGTAATTGGCGACCCGGAGAAACGCGCAAAATATGACCGTTATGGCGAGCAGTGGAAAGAGGCTGGCCAGTTTGGTGGCGGTGGCTTTGGCGGCGGATTCAGCGGCAGGGGAAACTCGCCCTTTGAAGGATTTGATTTCAGTTCGTTTGGCGGGGGCGGTGGCTTTAGCTCGTTCTTTGAGAATCTGTTTGGCGGTCGCCAGAAGAGTGGATTTGAGCGCCAGAACAGTGGTGAGATGCAGGCCAACGTGAGCATTGACCTCTACACGGCAATGCTTGGTGGAGAGGTGGTGATTCAGCAGAGCAACGGCACGAAGCTGAAACTAAAGGTTAAGCCAGAAACGCAGCCGGGTACGAAAGTGCGCCTGCGCGGTAAGGGCAGTAGCCGTGGCGATGGCACTTTTGGTGACTTAATCATCACGTATCAAGTGAAGCTGCCAACAGGACTGACAGAAAGGCAACGCCAGCTGCTCAGGGAAATGCAGCAAAGCAGATAAGTCTGCCTTGTGGCTATCGTTTGAACTTAATCGTTGTTCCGTTCCTGAAGCGCACAATGTAGGGCTTGCGGTCGGGCAGTTGGTGCGGCTGGAATGCTTCGGTATGCCATAGTAGTTGGCCGCTGAGGGTGTAGATTTCGGCTGGTTGTGCCGGAAGGGGTGGCGAGCCGATGGCCGCCTCGGGGTATTCTTGGTCGACAATGACACGGAAACTGCCCATGCCCGTCGGGTCAATCTGTAAGTCGTACACGTTTTTGCCAAGCAGCAGGCTTCCTTGGTGGTTAGGGTTGAATACAGAAGCTCTCGGTTGCGAATAGCTTGTCAGCGAATCGTTGCTCTTATAAGGGTAGGCCCATCCGCTTGGCTGTGGACTGTCGTTGGCAGCTACAATGCTATAGCGCAGATGGCTCGACTGGTTGTTGACAGAGTTGTCGGCCCAATGCCATTGGCTGAAGTCTACATGCGTGATGAGCAGACCTGTGCCCGGCAGATAGCTGTCCCAACTTTCGGCTTGGCGGTTTTCAATCAAGAAATACTCATCTACGGAGTCTGTAGGGCAGTCGTTGCGCAGCCTGTAGGCAATGCCAGTCTGACAGAGTGGCGGCATCTGGCTGACAGTAGTTGAGTGGGTGATGTCCGTGAGGTCCAGCCAGCCACAGCACCACCGTTGATAGGCGCTGAAACCGGCAGGGCAGAAGCCGTTGGCATTGTAGCACCCTTGGCTCAGCAAATCCCAGCTGCCAGTCACGTTGCCGTTGCCATTAGTGTTATATGAGTCCGGCAGTCCAAGGCAGTGGGAGTATTCGTGACACAATCCTCCAAACGTGCCGTAGCTTTTAGACTCGTCTAACTCAGACATCATGCAATAGCTGCTGATGGTAATGGGGCCACGAGCAGTCTGAAGCTCTATGTTGCCCACCCGGCCATCCTCGTCTTCCAGACCTTCGCTTTCCAAATCCCATTGGTGGGGCCATAGTAAGTTTGGCTGGCGGGCATCGTAGTTCTCGCCCTGGCCGGCGTAGATAATCAGTACCTGCTCCACCCATCCGTCGCCATCCCAATCGTAGATGGTCCAGTCGTCAATGGCACTTGCCGTCTGGGCAATGGCTTCCCGCACAACAGCACCGGGGTGCTTGTCGTCACCATATCTGTTGTTTTCGCCATAGTAGGCGTATGCCTTGTCGAGCTTGACAGGGCCGTAGACATCGAATGTCAGTTGGAACTGCCCGTAGCTTTGGTCGCGGAAATAGTCGGCCAGGCTTCCCTGGGCATCAGCCCCAAAACGATTGTAACCGCTGGTGTTGAGAATATTGTTCCATTGGGCGCTGGGGTCGTTTGTTGCTTTGAAAGCCATGTCTTGGAATTCCACCAGAATAACCAATTGCCGATAGATGCCGATATAAGGAGTGGGTGTTTGCCAGCCCTGCTTTGTCTGTAAAAAGTTGGGGCGGGTTTGTGATTGTTGGGTACGGGCGTGGCGGTATCGTGATTGGCGCACACGCTCAGCTTGAGACATGGCTATGGCAGTGTTTCTCTCAGCGGCAGAGCGCTGCGCGGCCTCATGAGCTAACAAAGAAGTGCTGACAAGTTGGTTTAGCCCGTATGTTTTGGCATAGACCATGTCGCCAGCCTCAGTAGGCAACACAACAATGGAGTCGCGCGTGATGAAATAATGCAGTCGTTCATCGCCCACGGGGCAGACCTCAATGGCAGACCCGTCACTTTGGAAAATGCTAATCCACAGAGACTTTGCTGGTATACTCCATGCCGTCACAGCAATGAGCATAGCCAGCGAAAAAACAATAAAACGGTTGATATGTGCCATGGGTTGCATGGTGCAAAGATACAAATATTTCTTAATTCTTTTGTCTAAAATCTTAAATTCTTTGCCAACATGATATAATTTTACTAATTTTGGACTTTCAAATCGACAAATAAACATGAAATATACAATATTTTCCGTCATAATGATGCTCCTGCCGTTGACTGTAGGCGCACAGAAAATAACCCTTGGTTCGACTACAACAAAGGATGAAGGTCAGTATCAGGGCGAGATGCAGGGTGGCAAACCTCACGGGAAGGGTAAGACCACTTACAAAAACGGTAACACTTACGAAGGCGAGTACGTGAAAGGAAAACGTGAAGGCCAGGGTATCTATATCTTCAATGATGGCGAGAAGTATGATGGTCAGTGGCTCCAAGACCAGCAGCATGGTAAGGGAACTTACTATTTCGCCAACAACAATCGGTATGAAGGCTTATGGTATCGTGACTATCAGCAGGGCCATGGTATTATGTACTATTACAATGGCGACAAATATGATGGCGACTGGAAGCTGGATAAGCGTGATGGCAGAGGGCAATATACCTATGCCAATGGTGCTTATTATCGTGGAGAGTGGAGAGATGACAAGAAGAACGGAAAGGGCTTCTTCGATTGGGCTGATGGCTCGTCTTATGATGGTAGTTGGCTCGATAATATGCGTCACGGAAAGGGCACTTATAAATATGCCGATGGTGATACCTATGTAGGCCAGTGGGCTAATGATGTCCAGAACGGCAAGGGCATCTACCGATTCCAGAATGGAGACTTTTACGAAGGCGACTATGTGAAAGGGCAGCGCACAGGAACAGGTATTTTCAAGTATGCCAATGGTGACAGATACACAGGTCAGTTCCAAAACGGAGACAAGCAGGGGCAGGGAACTCTGATTTGGAGTAACGGCAATGTCTATGTAGGCCAGTGGAGTGCCGATAAGCCCAATGGTAAAGGGAAACTGACAATGAAAAATGGTGACTTGTTTGAAGGTCAGTTTAAAGATGGCAAGATAGAAGGTGAGGGTGTTGCCCGTTATGCTGATGGCTCAAAGTTCAAGGGGAGCTTCAAAAACGGAATGCGTAATGGCCCTGGCATTGAAGAAGATAAAGATGGCAAGCGCTTTGAAGGCTCCTATCTGGATGATTTGCGTGATGGCAAATTTGTGGAAAAAGACCGAAATGGCACTGTAATAGCCACCGGCATCTATAC
>JAFLSH010000177.1 GCA_022511055.1 Prevotella sp.
GCACGCTGCCCTACAAGGTGGGCGCACTGGTGAGCGCTGCCAACGTGCTGACCACGGTGAGCAACATCTCGTCGATGGAAGTCTACTTCTCAATGACTGAGAAGGATGCCCTGGAGATGTCAAAGACAGGCGAGGGCATCAGCGCGCTGCCCGCCGTCAAGCTGCAGCTGAGCGATGGCTCCGTCTATGACGTTGAGGGCCAGGTGGCCAAGATGAGCGGCGTGATAGACCAGGGCACGGGTACGGTACAGCTGATAGCCGTGTTCCAGAATCCGCAGAGGCTGCTGAAGAGCGGCAGCTCGGGCAATGTGATTATTCCGCGCTACACCGGCTCGGCCATCATCATTCCCCAGTCGTGCGTCATGGAAGTGCAGAACAAGAAGTTCGTCTACACCGTGGGCAATGACAACAAGGTGAAGTACACCGAGATAACGGTCGACCCGCAGAACGATGGCAACAACTACATCGTAACCAGCGGCCTGAAGGTGGGCGACAAATACGTCACCAACGGCATCACCAAGCTGAACGATGGCATGGAGATTGTGCAGATTACCCCTGAGCGCTATCAGGAGAAAATCGGCGAGCAGGCCAAGGCCATGTCGGCAGGCGACATCGTAGGTGCCATGAAGAAGTAGAAGTAAGGTTGTTAAACGATAAAAAGGAGTTATGACTTTTACAACATTTATCAAACGCCCGGTGCTGTCAACGGTGATTTCCATTGTCATCGTCTTGTTGGGCTTCATCGGTCTGGCCACCCTGCCTATCGAGCAGTACCCGGACATTGCGCCGCCCACGGTCGTGGTCTTCACCAGCTACCCCGGCGCTGATGCAGAGACAGTGAAGAACTCCGTGCTTGTGCCGCTGGAAGAGAGCATCAACGGTGTGGAGGGCATGGACTATATCAGCTCGTCGGCCTCGTCAGGCTCGGCCAGCCTTTCTATCCTTTTCCGTCAGGGCATGAACCCTGACATGTGTGCCGTCAACGTGCAAAACCGCGTCTCGCAGGCGCAGGCGCTGCTGCCGGCCGAGGTCACGCAGATTGGTGTGACCGTCATGAAGCGCCAGACCTCTCAGGTCATGATGTACACCCTGACCTCTGATGGCCGCTATGATGATGAATTCCTGACCAACTACAGTAACATCAACATTGTGCCGGCCATCAAGCGTATCGAGGGTGTGGGCGACGTGCAAAACCCCGGTACGAAGACCTACTCCATGCGCATCTGGCTGAAGCCCGATGTCATGAAGCAGTACGGCCTGATGCCTACTGACATCACGGGTGTGCTGGCCGAGCAGAACATCGAGGCTGCCCCCGGTACGTTTGGCGAGCGGAGCAACGTGGCCTACGAGTATGCCATGCGCTACACGGGCCGACTGAAGACCCCGGAGGAGTTTGGCAACATCATCATCTCGAGCAGGGCTGATGGCTCGACACTCAAGCTGAAAGACGTGGCCCGCATAGAGCTGGGCGGTCTGCAGTACTCAGTGTCAATGAAGAACAACAACATCCCGTCGGTCATGGGTATGGTGCAGCAGATTGCAGGCTCCAATGCCAACAAGATAGCCAAGCAGGTGAAGGCCGAGCTGGAAGAGCAGTCCAAGCTGTTCCCCCCGGGCATGTTCTACAAGATAAACTATGATGTTACGGAGTTCCTCTACGCCAGTATCGAAGAAGTGGTGTTCACGCTCATCTTCACGCTGGTGCTGGTGTTCATCGTCATCTACGTCTTCCTGCAAGACTGGCGCTCAACGCTCATCCCGCTGATTGCCGTGCCCGTCTCGCTGGTCGGTACGTTCTTCTTCCTGAGTGTGTTTGGCTTCTCCATCAACCTGCTGGTGCTGTCGGCGCTGCTGCTGGCCATCGCCATCGTGGTCGATGATGCCATTGTGGTGGTCGAGGCTGTCCACGCCAAGTTAGACCAGGGCTACAAGTCGACCCTGACCGCATCAATTGATGCCATGAACGAAATCTCAGGCGCCATCATCTCCATTACGCTGGTCATGGCCTCGGTGTTCATCCCGGTGTCGTTCATCGGCGGCACTACGGGTACGTTCTATCGTGAGTTCGGTGTAACCATGGCCGTGTCCATCTTCATCTCGGCGCTGAACGCCTTGACACTGTCGCCGGCCCTGTGCGCCATCTTCCTGAAACCGCACGATGCTGAGGGGCACGAGAAGAAAATGTCAATGATTGACCGTTTCCACACGTCGTTCAACACGGCTTTCAACACCACGCTGGGCAAGTACAAGGGCGCGGTGGAGAAGCTGGTGCGCAAGCCGCTGCTCATCGGCGCTACCGTGGTTGCGGGCATAGCCCTGCTGGGCATTACCATGGCAACCACCAAGACTGGTCTGGTGCCTGATGAGGATACGGGTACGCTCTTCTGTACCATCTCCATGCCGCCGGCAACCTCTGTGGCCCGCACCACGCAGATTATCAATCAGGTGGATTCCATCCTTGCGGCCGACCCGGCCATCCTGAACCGTGAGCAGATTCAGGGCTTCAACTTCATTGCCGGTGCCGGCTCAGACCAGGCTACCTTCGTCATCAAGCTGAAGCCGTTCTCCGAGCGCCAGAAGGGTTTCTGGTGGAAGCTCTCCGGCCTCTGGAACGGTGATGGCATCTACCGTTTCTTCCTGAATCCCTATGATGCCAGTGGCGTGCTGGCTCAGATTTACCTGAAGACCGCCCACATCAAGGATGCTACCATCCTGGCCTTCGCGCCGCCTATGATTCCCGGCTTCTCGGCCAACTCGGGTGTGTCGCTCGTCATGCAAGACCGTACGGGTGGTGAGCTGAGCAAGTTCTTTGACATCACGAAAGACTATCTGGCCGAGCTGAACAAGCGGCCGGAGATTCAGATGGCCATGACTTCGTACAACCCGAACTATCCGCAGTACATGATTCATGTCGATGTGGCCAAGTGTAAGCAGAGCGGCATCTCGCCGCAGACCGTGCTGTACACGTTGCAGGGTTACTACGGCGGTCTGTATGCCTCGAACTTCAACGCCTATGGCAAGCTCTATCGTGTCATGGTGCAGGGCTCGCCCGAGACCCGCATGACACCTGAGTCGCTGAAGAGTGTCTATGTCCGTACGCCGAATGGCATGTCGCCGGTGGAGGAGTTCTGCCACCTGGAGCGTGTCTACGGCCCAACCAACATCAGCCGCTTCAACCTCTTCACCTCTATCACCGTGACTGCCACCGTGGCTGATGGCTACTCTACGGGTGAGGCCATCAAGGCCGTGGAAGAGGTGGCTGCCGAGAAGCTGCCTACGGGCTACACATACGACTACTCGGGTCTGACCCGTCAGGAAGCCCAGTCGAGCAACTCTACGGCGCTCATCTTCGTGCTGTGCTTCATCTTCATCTACCTGATTCTGTCTGCCCAGTACGAGTCTTACATCCTGCCGCTGGCCGTGGTACTCTCAGTGCCCTTCGGTCTGGCCGGCGCGTTCCTCTTCACGCAGCTGTTCGGCCACAACAACGACATCTATATGCAGATTTCGCTCATCATGCTGATTGGTCTGCTGGCTAAGAACGCCATCCTGATTGTGCAGTTCGCCCTGGAGCGCCGCGAGACGGGTATGGCCATCTCGTGGGCAGCCATACTGGGTGCCGCAGCCCGTCTGCGACCCATCTTGATGACTTCGCTGGCCATGGTCATCGGTCTGCTGCCAATGATGTTCGCCTCTGGCGTGGGCAAGAACGGTAACCAGACACTGGGTGCCGCTGCCGTGGGTGGTATGCTCATCGGTACGCTCTGCCAGATTATGGTGGTGCCGACCCTGTTCGTCATCTTCCAGAGCCTGCAGGAGAAGTTCCGCCCCATGAAGTTCAACGATGAGGAGAATGCGGAAGTGGCTACCGAGATTGCGCAGTATCAGCACAAGCCCGTGGATTATGAATTAGAAAAGTGACAATGAGAACTATGAAGAAGATACTTATCATCTCATCCGCAGCCTTCCTGCTGTCGAGCTGCGGGCTCTACAACAAGTACGAGCGGCCTGATGTCAATGCTGAAGGCATTGTGCGTGACCCCGTCTCGCTTACCGACACGCTGGCCGTCAGTGACACCACCTCGTTTGGCAATCTGCCGTGGCGCGCCGTGTTTACTGACCCGCAGCTGCAGATGCTGATAGAGCAGGGGCTGGGCAACAACCCTGACCTGCTGAACGCTGCGCTGAACGTCAAGATGGTCAACGAGGCGCTGAAGGTGGCCAGGCTGGCCTTCCTGCCTTCCGTGGCCTTCGCCCCTCAGGGCACGATTGCCAAGTTCAGTGACTATCCCTCGACCAAGAGCTACCAGCTGCCCGTGTCTGCTTCCTGGAATGTAGACCTCTTCGGCAACCTGCTCTCCGCGAAGCGCTCTGCACAGATGCAGCTGATAGCCACGAAAGACTACCAGACAGTGGTGCAGACCAATATCATCGCAGGCATAGCCAACCTCTACTACACACTGCTCATGCTCGACCGTCAGGTGGAGATTATTACTGACATGGAACAGCTGACCAAGGAGACTTGGGAGAAGATGAAGTTCATGAAGGATAACCGCGTGGGCTACCGCTCTACGGCCGTGCAGAGCGCAGAGTCTGCATACTACTCGGTGCAGGCACAGAAGGTTGACATGCTGCGCCAGATACGCGAAATGGAGAACTCGCTGTCGCTGCTCATAGGCCAGCCCGCACAGACCATCAAGCGCGGCCGGCTTGAAGACCAGCAGCTGCCCACAGACTACTCGGTGGGTGTCGGCATTCAGTTGCTTAACAACCGTGCTGATGTGCATGCTGCCGAGATGGCGCTGGCACAGTGCTTCTATGGTGTCGAGACGGCCCGTTCCAGATTCTATCCGCAGATTACGCTGACAGGCACTGGCGCTTTCACCAACAACAATGGCGCGGTCAATCCGGGCAAGATGCTCTGGTCGGCTGTTTCCTCGCTGGTGCAGCCCATCTTCCAGCACGGCCAGATTGTGGCTGGGCTGAAGGTAGCCAAGATTCAGTACGAGCAAGCCTATAACACCTGGCAAAACGCAGTGCTGAAGGCGGGCAACGAAGTGTCGAATGCCTTGGTGGCCTGCAACAGCTATGCAGAGAAGTCGGCTCTTGAGGCCAAGCAGGTGGCTGTGCTGAGACAGAACGTCGAAGACACCCGGATGCTGATGGAGTCCAGCTCGAACACGACCTATCTTGAGGTCATCTCGGCCCAGAGCAGCCTGCTCAATGCTGAAATCTCGAAGGTGGCTGATGACTTCTACAAGATGCAGTCCGTGGTGAATCTCTACCAGGCACTTGGCGGAGGCGCAAAGTAAGCGCGCCTCCTTCCCGTCTCCCCGCTGAGGGGAGGCTAAACCGATAGTTACCAGAGGCCCGGGCCCCCGTAGCGGCCTTCCCCCCGGCAGGAGGGGATAAGAAGGGGGGCTACAATTATGGCAAGTGAAATTTCTCCAAAGGCCGAAATATCGCCAAAGGCGAAAATCGGCGACAATTGTAAGATATTCCCCTTTGTCTACATCGAAGATGATGTAGAGATTGGCGATAATTGTGTCATATTCCCCTTTGTCAGCATCATGAGCGGCACCCGCATGGGCCCCCGCAACAAGGTGCATCAGGGGTCGGTCATCGGCGCGCTGCCACAGGACTTTGAGTTCCGCGGCGAGAAGTCGGAGTGCATCATCGGCTCGAACAACATCATCCGCGAGAACGTGGTCATCAACCGGGCCACCCACCGCGGTTGCCAGACTGTCATCGGCAACGAGAACGTACTCATGGAAGGTGCCCACATCTCGCACGACACGAAGGTGGGCAACCGTTGTGTCTTTGGGTATGGCACGAAGATTGCCGGCGATTGCATGATAGAAGACGGGGTTATCTTCTCGTCAAGTGTCATCGAGAACGCCAAGACCCGCGTCGGCCGTGGTGCCATGGTGTCGGCCGGTACTACCTTCTCGAAAGATGTGCCTCCATACATCATCTGCACCAAGCGCTCTGAATATGGCGGCGTGAACACTACCGTTGGCCGTGTACACGGCGTTGATGAAAAAACGCTGAAGCACATCGGCAACGCCTATCGTCTGTTGTTCAATGGCAACATCTCGCTGTTCGATGCCGTAAACCAGATTGAACAGCAGGTGCCCGATAGTCCAACCATTCGCCACATCATCGAGTTTCTGCGCAGCTCCCAGCTTGGCATCATCAGCAAGCTGTAAGTCTGTCCAGCCCGATATTGTCTGAAATGCCAATGCCTTACTGGCCTCCGGCGCAACCGCCGCAGCCAGTAAGGCATTGGTGTTATCCCTACTAA
>JAFLSH010000178.1 GCA_022511055.1 Prevotella sp.
TGAGGGTGTAGGGCAAATAGCCTGTATTGGTACTATATATACGCGCGTGAAGCATCCATGGTTTTGTATCCTAAAATCGTCCGCTATGGGTAGATTTCTATATGGCTACTACCTGAGTTGCCGTTCTTTATGATGCGAATTTGGGTGGTAATGCGCTCGCTCATTGTATCGGTATGACTAATCACACCGACTTTTTTGCCTTGCGATGACTGAAGCATGGCTAACGAATCAATGACGGTAGCCAGTGTGTCAGGGTCGAGAGTGCCGAATCCCTCGTCTATGAAAAGATTCCCGAAACTAATGTTGCGAGACGATAGGGCAGAGAGACCAAGTGCAAGACCAAGAGACACGATAAAGGTTTCACCACCAGAGAGCGAGGTGGTATCACGAACATCGTCGGCACGGTCATGGTCTATGACACGAATGCCAAGCGAATTCTTTACTTGTTGCAGCTCATATCGACTGTTAAACTTGCGAATCTCAACATTGGCATGCTCAATGAGGAATCGAAGTGTGTAGCATTGGGCTATCTTGCGCAGTGTCTTGCCGTCGCTTCCGCCTATTGCATCAGAGATTTCTTCCCATTCACTTTTCTGCGATATGGCCTCTTCTCTTTTGGCAGCCATTTCCCCCATCTGCTTCTTTACTGCGTTATGTCTTTGCAGGCGAGCCTTTAAGTTGATGAGTTCTTCGTTGGAACGACTTTCAATTTCCTCCTTGCGGGCGGCCAACTCTTCCTTTTGCTTCTCAGGTCTTTTCTCCTGATGGTCATTATGTGCCTTTTTCTCATTGCTGAGAGTGGTCTCACGAGATGTATATGTTTCTCTCAGTTGCTTTTGGGTGGCGCGGATTTCCTCCCAGTTGTCTGTGGCAGAGCAGAGGTTGGCGACAGACTCTTCCGTCAGCGGCTCTGCCTTTTCTGCATTGTAAGCCGCCAGCCATGCCGCCAGTTCTTCTTTCTTTTGGGTAAAAGTTGCATGGTCACTATCTTTCTGCTTTTTGGTGGCATCTTCTTTTCCCTTCAGTTCCTTGAGTTGTTCGCGCAAATGAGAGATAGCATCAGTTTTATCAGTCACGGCAGATTCTGCCATTGTCTTTGCAGTGTTCAGCTCTTTCTCAAAAGCATCAGGGTCTTTCTCGCCAATCTCCCGTTTCAGAGCCTCCGTCTTTGAAGCTACTTCACGCTCAATCTCCGTCAAGGCTTCGGTTGCAGTTTTTAGTGCATTTGCTTTTTCTGCCTGATGCGCTTTGAGGTTTTCGGTCTTTCCCTCTTCTGTCTTGAGCATGGTTTCGGCATCAATTATCTTTTTCTCTGCTGCCAGTTTCTTCTCTAAAGAGATTCTCTCATACTCTCGCTTGTTATTCTCTGCCGTTTCCTTTTCCTTGCGGAGTTCCTCCACGTGTTTGACAAGGTTATTGTAGTGCTTGAGTTTTTGGGCCGCCTCGTCAACATTCCTTTCTGTCTCTGGCATGAGCGAGCATAGCGCTTCAGTATCTGCACTCCAGTTTTCGTGGGCTTCGTGAATGCCTGTCCATTCGTAGTTGAGTTTTGCAATTTCTTTTTCAAGATTGTTCAGGCTGGCGCCAATCCCGTCTAACAAACCTTTATTCTTAGCCTGTTCCTCAGTGAGTTGTCGCTCCATTTCACGTTGTTTGTTCAAGTTCTTGCGCTTCTCGTCAATGAGGCTTTTCATCTTGTCTACAACAGGTGCAATGGTTTCTGCATTGTGGTATGGGTGATGGGTGGCACCGCACAAAGGGCACGCCTCGCCTTCCATGAGACTTGCGCGATGCAGTTCCCATCTTTCGCTAATCATCAATGTATATGAACGATTGAGCGTCTCAAACTCTTCAGTCAATTTCTCAATTCCGAAAGACTTGAGTTGTTCGGCTATTCTGTTGTTTCGCTCCGTCAGTTCTTTCTGCCGGCCGAGGCTTTCCTTTTGCTGATTGCGCTTCGTTTTTAGGTCAGTCTGTATGCGTATGGCAGAATTCAGGTCTGTTCGCGTTTTCTCTGCATGGGTGTTGGCCTCCTGTAGCTTTGTTGCATCACAGCTCTCGCATTTTGCATTTTCCTCATTATATCTTGCAAGTGCAAGTTGAGCTTTTTGCTCCGCCTCTGCCTCGCCTTTCCTGATTTCTTCTTGCAGTTCAGCCATACGCAGCTGTGATTTTTGCAAATCAGCTGTGGCACTCTCTATTGCCTTTTTGTTGTCGGTAAACTCCTTGTCAGCCTTTTTCTTTGCATTCTCTGCATCGGCCTTGGCTAATGCTTTTTCGTTGAATGCCTTCTTTAGTCCTTCCAATTCCACTTTTATCGCGCGGGCCTTGTTGATGTGAGGTCTCTGCTCTTCCAGTTCGGTGGTTGCCTTGAGTAAGTTCTGCTTAATCTTTGCCAGATTTACTTTTTCCTCTACGTTGATTTCCTGTTCTTTTGTGCTGATTTTCTCACCAAGCGATTTCAGTGCCTCTGCCACTTTTACCATGTTTGCTTCTGCCGCCTTCCTGTCTTTGTACAAGGCAACGGCATCAAGTGTTGCATCGTGCAGAGCCAGCCGGTCAGCCTGTTCCCGCATGTCCTCCGTCTTTTGTCTCGCTTCATTGAAAGCCTTCTCATACTTGGCTATATTTTCAAGATACTTCTCGTTTGCAGTATGCCATGCGATAGCTTCTGTTATCTTTAGCAGTTCGCTCTGTGCTTGCTTTTCTATATTCTCAAGTTCGGCAATGCGGGTCTCGATGCCTGTGAGTTCCTCTTCAGGAATAATGTCCTTTTCTTGTGCGGAAAAGTTTGCTTCTATTTGTTTGTACTTTTCCGCCGCTTCATCTTTTTGCTCTTTAATCTTGGCGGCAATGCTTGTGTAAAGTTCTTCGCTGCCTATGAGTTTTTCAAGCAACTCGTAGCGCTCATTTTCTTTTGCTTTGATAAAACTGGAGAAAGAGCCTTGGGCAATGAGTACGGTGCGCAAAAACTGGTCATAATCCAGACCTATAATCTGCGGCAGCTTGTCCCATTCGGCCTGCTCCTCTGTGGCTCTGCCGTCCTTCGTTGTTATCTTGAACAGTGAGGTAGTGGCTCTATCATACTTCCTGACCAGCTTGCGTACCGACCATTCGGCACGATATATGGCGCCATTGTTTGCCTTAAAGGTCAGTTTGCTATATCCGTACTTTTGGTCGCGGGTGAGTATGTTTCGTGAGTCTGTAGGAGCAAGGCGGTTATTTTCGCCCTCTTCTAATTTACCGTATATCTCAATCCTTTGATTCCTATCACCTCTTTTGAGGGGGTATCGAGGCGCCCGGTTGTAAAGAGCCAGACAGATGGCATCAAGGATTGTTGATTTGCCGCTGCCTGTAGGGCCAACGATGCTGAAGATGGTGCTGTCGCCTAATGCGCCTTCCTCAAAGTTTATGACTTCTCCTTCCTGGCGGTCGAGTGAGGCGAGGTTAAGTATTTCAAGTTTAATGAATTTCATGAGTTTTAGTCTTTTGGGTTAATGTCTTCAAGTAATGCTCTCACCATGCTTTCCTGATGCTCGGTCATTTCCCTGTCGTGCCTGATGACAAATGATTCCTTGATTGCTTCAAGCGGGTCGCGGTTAAGTATATTGTCAATGCTTTGTATCTGTTGGTTGCCGGTTATGGTACTGAGGTCTGTCATTGGAATCACCTTCTGTATCCTGCAAAGCACGGCATTCTTTTTGGCTATGAGTGCCTCGAGTGCATTGATTTCATCGTTGTTTACCCTGTCCTGCTTCACTTTGAGTACCACATATACGAAGTCGTCAGTCAATTCCCCGTCTGTGCCTCTGTCTGCCAATTCTTTATTTATCAGTTTCTGCAATTTTTTAGGCGTAAGCCCTTCATCGCCCTCGGGAAGTACGCGCAGCTTGTGTTGGGGTGTGTACTCAAGAAACTCCGCCTTAGGCTTGCGGTCTGCGGAGATAGTCACCAGGTCGACACCATGCCGATAGTCAGTTTCCGCAAACGACATGGGCAGTATGCTGCCAGTATAGCGCGCCCAATCCGTGTTCCAGATGTGCTGTCGTTTGTGAATGTGCCCACATGTCAGATAGTCGGGGTGGTCTGTCCAGTCTTCCATGCTCACTTCTTCCTGCCCGCCAATCACAATCTTTTCACTGGCATCTTTCTGTGCAATGTCCGCTCCTTTGGCATACATGTGAGCCATCATCACCAACTTGGCTTCGGGATATTTTTCTCTTGCCCTCTGTGTCAGTTCACGAAGAAACTGGTTCACCCCTGCCGAATAGCCTGCGTTCTGCACAATGTCGTTTCTAAGATAGGGAACGGCGAGAACCACAACCATTTCTCCGTATTCTTTGCCCGTGATGGGAATAATAAGGTCATCGTAGTTTATTTTCCATGCCTCACCGTCTTCATTCTTTGTCCATTCGCGTTTCACCGTGCCACGTATCTCCACATGATAGCGTGTAAGCAATTCACGGGGGGCTTCGAGGCGGCTGGCAGAATCATGGTTTCCTGCCGTAATCACAATACGCATGTCGGGGCATGTACGCGTGGCATCGGCAAGAAACTTATAGTATATCGACTGTGCGGCAGCAGAAGGGTTGCCGTTGTCGAACACATCGCCTGCCACGAGCAGCGCATCGGGCTGTTGCTCTTTTATTTGCGAGAGAAGCCATTCGAGGAAGTGTTCATGTTCTGGCAGCCGGTCGTTGCCGTGAAACAGATTACCAATGTGCCAATCGCTTGTTGCTATTATTCTCATAGTGAAATTTGCTTGTTGTTGGTTGCAAAGTTGTATCCCATGGGAAATTCATTTTCCCACGCGGATTTTTTACTTTCCCACGCAAAAGTGCTGAAAGATGTTGCCTAACACTTCGTTGGGAGTAATCTGGCCGTCTCCCGTGATTTCCGCCAGCTCACCAAGCACTTGTTGAAGGTCTTCAGAGATAAGGTCGCCGCTGAGCTGGTGCTGAAGCCCATCGATGACATGGCGAAGACTTTGTTGCGCTCTCGTCAGGGCATCATAATGGCGGGCGTTGGAAATGATGATATCTGCCTCTTCCATGGATGGAATGTTGGCTGCGTTGTAGATGATTTGCTCCAAAGCACTTATGTCCGTGTCAAACTTGGCGCTAAGCTGAAGGTAAGAGAAATGAGGAATGAGAATGGCGGCGGGAGTTAAGGGGGAGTCTGCTATGTCGCACTTGTTGCGCACTATTATCAGCGATTTGCTTTCGCACCGACTGGCCATGTCTTGCTGCTCTGCCTCAGTGGGGGCTTGGTCGATTATCCAAAGAACAATGCGAGCCTTGTCGATGGCGGCGTATGTGCGATTGATGCCTATCTGTTCTATCGTGTCAGTAGTCTGTCGGATACCTGCCGTGTCTATGAAACGGAAAGTGACACTTTGAATGTCGATGGTGTCTTCAATCGTGTCACGGGTGGTGCCGTGAATGTTGGAGACAATGGCGCGTTCCTCGTTCAGCAGGCGGTTGAGCAAGGTGGATTTGCCCACGTTTGTCTTCCCTACAATGGCAACGGGAATGCCTTGCTTCAGTGCTTTCCCGGTCTCGAAGGAGCGGGCCAGACGGGCAACATGGCTCTCGATGGTCTGTGCCAGTTGAAGGAGTTCCGTGCGGTCTGCAAACTCCAGGTCTTCATGGTCAGAGAAATCGAGTTCCAGTTCCAGCAGCGAAGTGAGCCGGAGCAGTTGCTGGCGCAGCCGGGCCAGTTCCGAAGTGATGCCGCCGCGAAGCTGGCTCATGGCAAGACGGTGAGTGGCATGGTTGGTAGATGCTATCAGGTCGGCCACTGCCTCGGCCTGCGAGAGATCCATCTTGCCGTTAAGATAGGCCCGCATGGTGTATTCGCCCGGTTGCGCCATGCGGCAGCCGCTCTGTAGCAGAAGCTCCAGCATTTTATTCGCTATGTAGCGTGAGCCGTGGCAGTAAATCTCAACGGCATCTTCGCCAGTGTAGGAGTGGGGGGCGCGGAAGACGGCAAGCAGCACTTCGTCAAGCACCTCTCTCTGATTTCCTTCGCCGGCAGGGGCGGTGGTGATGCGGGTGTAATGAATGGTATTGGCGGCAACACTGTCGCATGGCACATCGCAGAGAGAACTGACCGCGCTGAAAGCGCCTGGCCCGGAGATGCGAATGACACCAAGGGCTCCGCCGGGAGCGGTAGCGAGCGCGCAGATGGTATCGGTGTTTCTCATTTCATATTCTGTCAAGCACTTTGCCTATAAGCGTGTCTATCGTGTTCTTGTATTCAGTGTTCATCTTCTGGGCATAGCGGTTGGCAATGACCATGCA
>JAFLSH010000179.1 GCA_022511055.1 Prevotella sp.
GGCGGCGTGGGCTATGGCACCAAGCGCGACTGCCTGAAGAAAGAGCCGCAGAAGGGCAACAAGGTGGTGGTGGTTGGCGGCGACAACTATCGCATCGGCCTCGGCGGCGGCTCTGTGTCGTCTGTCGACACGGGCCGTTACAGCAACGGCATTGAGCTGAACGCCGTTCAGCGCGCCAACCCCGAGATGCAGAAACGCGCCTACAACCTGGTGCGCGCCCTCTGCGAAGAAGACGTTAACCCCGTTGTCTCCATTCACGACCACGGCTCTGCCGGCCACCTGAACTGCCTGTCTGAGCTGGTGGAGGACTGCGGCGGCGAGATAGACATGACCAAGCTGCCCATTGGCGACCAGACGCTCTCTTCCAAGGAAATCATTGCCAACGAGAGCCAGGAGCGCATGGGTCTGCTTATCGACGAGAAGCACATTGACCATGTGCGCCGCATAGCCGAGCGCGAGCGCGCCCCGCTCTATGTGGTCGGCGAGACCACCGGCGATGCCCACTTCTCGTTCAGGCAGGGCGACGGCGTGAAGCCCTTCGACCTGGATGTGGCCCAGATGTTCGGCCACTCGCCAAAGACCGTTATGCGCGACACGACCGTGGAGCGCCACTATGCGCCCGTGACATATACCACCGGCACGACAACGGCAGAGAAGGCAAAGGCCATCAACGCATACCTGGAGCGCGTACTCCAGCTGGAGGCCGTGGCCTGCAAGGACTGGCTTACCAACAAGGTCGACCGCTCCGTGACGGGAAAGATAGCCCGCCAGCAGTGTCAGGGCGAGATACAGCTGCCGCTCTCAGACTGCGGCGTGGTGGCACTCGACTATCGCGGCAAGAAAGGCATAGCCACCGCTCTCGGCCACGCCCCGCAGGCCGGTCTGGCCTCGCCCGAAGCCGGCTCTGTGCTGTCCGTGGCAGAAGCGCTGACCAACATTGTCTGGGCACCGCTGACCAGCGGACTGGAGACGGTCTCTCTCTCGGCCAACTGGATGTGGCCCTGCCGCTCGCAGAAGGGCGAGGATGCCCGCCTCTACACTGCCGTGAAAGCCCTGTCAGACTTCTGCTGCAGTCTCCACATCAACGTGCCCACGGGCAAGGACTCGCTCTCGCTCTCGCAGCAATACCCCAACGGCGAGAAGATTATCTCGCCGGGCACGGTCATTGTCAGCGCCGGCGGCGAGGTGTCAGACATCAGGAAGGTTGTCTCGCCTGTGCTTGTCAACACCAAGAGCGCCAGCCTCTACCACATAGACTTCTCATTCGACGAGCTGAAGCTCGGCGGCTCTGCCTTTGCCCAGAGCTTGGGCAAGGTGGGCGACGACGTGCCCACGGTGAAGCACCCCGAATATTTTGCCGATGCCTTCAATGCCATTCAGGAGCTTGTCAAGATGGGCTGGATTATGGCCGGACACGACATCTCGGCCGGCGGCCTCATCACGACCCTGCTCGAAATGGCGTTTGCCAACAAGCGCGGCGGCATACACATCAACCTTCACGACCTGACCGCCACAGAAGGCGGCGAGACCGCAGACCTGGTCAAGATTCTCTTTGCCGAGAATCCCGGTGTGGTCATTGAGGTCAGCGACGAACACAAGCACGAGTTCCGCAAGTTCATGGAAAGTCGCGGCGTTGGCTATGCCAAGATTGGCTACCCCGTTGAGGACGGCCGCCAGCTGGTGGTCAAGGCCGGCGACGAGGAGCTGACCTTCGACATCGACCATCTGCGCGATGTGTGGTACAAGACCAGCTACCTGCTCGACCGCCGCCAGAGCTTCAACGGCAAGGCGAAGGAGCGTTTCGAGAACTACAAGCAGCAGCCGCTGGAGATGAAGTTCCCGAAGGGCTTCACTGGCACACTGGCACAGCACGGCATCAGCGCTGACCGCCGCAAGCCCACAGGCATCAAGGCCGCCATCATTCGCGAGAAGGGCACTAACGGCGAGCGCGAGATGGCCTACTCCATGTATCTGGCGGGCTTCGACGTGAAGGATGTCATGATGACCGACCTCATCAGCGGCCGCGAGACGCTTGACGACATACACCTGATTGTCTTCTGCGGCGGCTTCTCCAACAGCGACGTGCTGGGCTCGGCCAAGGGCTGGGCAGGCGCGTTCCTCTACAACCCGAAGGCCAAGGAGGCACTCGACAAGTTCTACGCCCGCAACGACACCCTCTCGCTCGGCATCTGCAACGGCTGCCAGCTCATGGTGGAGCTGGGGCTGACGGGCGCAAAGGGCGCCAAGATGCTGCACAACGACAGCCACAAGTTCGAGAGCGAGTTCGTGACGTTGCAGATTCCGCAGAACCACTCAGTCATGTTCGGCTCGCTGTCGGGCAGCAAGCTCGGCCTGTGGGTAGCCCACGGCGAGGGCAAGTTCTCGCTGCCCGAGCCGGAAGCCAGCTACAGCATTGTGGCCAAGTATAACTACCACGGCTATCCCGCCAACCCCAACGGCTCCGACTACGACGTGGCGGGCATCTGCTCTGCCGACGGGCGGCATCTCTGCATGATGCCCCATCTGGAGCGGGCCATCTTCCCGTGGCAGTGTGCCTGGTATCCCGCCGGCCGCCGCCAAGACGAGGTGACACCGTGGATAGAGGCGTTTGTCAACGCCCGGAAGTGGATAGAGCAAAACGCATAGCCATGAATCGCGAGCTGTTCCGCACCTTCTTTCACATTGGCATATTCACCCTCGGGGGTGGATATGCCATGATTCCGCTAATAGAACAAGAGGTGGTGACCCGCCACAAGTGGGTCAGCAAGGAAGAGCTGGTCGACCTGATAGCCATTGCCCAGAGCTGCCCCGGCGTGTTCGCCATCAACATTGCCACGTTCATCGGCTACAAGCTGCGGGGCATCGGCGGGGCAGTCAGCACCACGCTCGGCACGGCTCTGCCTTCGTTTCTCATCATTCTGGCCATTGCCATCTTCTTCAAGACCTTTCAGGATGTGCCCGCCATTGCCGCTGCCTTCCGTGGCATACGCCCCGCCGTGGTGGCGCTGATAGCCGTGCCCACGTTCCGCATGGCGCAGTCGGCCCGGATTGGGTGGACCAACTGCTGGATTCCCATCGCCTCGGCCATAGCCATCTGGCTGCTCGGCGTGTCACCCATCTATATCATCTTGATAGCCGGCATCTGCGGCTTTGTCTACGGCACACTGATTAAGCCCACCGAATAACCCCACGAGCCGCCCATGATATACCTCGACCTGTTCATCACCTTCTTCAAGATTGGCCTCTTCGGCTTCGGCGGCGGCTACGGCATGCTCTCGCTCATTCAGCACGAGACCGTTGAGCGCGCCCACTGGCTCTCGACCGCCGAGTTCACCGACATTGTGGCCATCTCGCAGATGACCCCCGGCCCCATTGGCATCAACTCGGCCACCTACTGCGGCTACACCGCCATACACAATGCCGGCTACGGCCACCTCATGGGCATTCTCGGCTCGGCCACGGCCACGCTGGCGCTGATGCTGCCTTCGTTCATTCTGATGATTCTCATCAGCCGGATGTTCATGCGCTACATGAACACGCCCGCGGTCAAGGCCATTTTTGCCGGCCTGCGCCCTGCCGTGGTCGGCCTGTTGGCGGCGGCCACGCTGCTGCTCTGCAACGCCGACAACTTCTCGACCCCCACGCAGAATCCGTGGCAGTTCTGCATCAGCCTGGCACTCTGCCTGGCTACGGTCTTCGGCACGGGCTACCTGCGCATCAACCCCATCCGCATGATTTGCTACAGCGCCCTGGCGGGCCTGTTGCTGCTCTATTAGCACACACCGACACACTTATTTACAAACAACTAACAACCAAAAACAAATGACAATGAAACTAAACAACCCGCTCGTGCTTCTGGCCGCCCTGCTGGCCTTGCACACCACCTTCGCCACGGCGCAGCGCCGCCCCCGCGCGCCCCGCCAGGCTTTCAAGACCGACACTGCCATGGTCCACGACCCCGTGATGGCCTACGAAGACGGCCAGTACTACCTGCTCTCCACCGGCATGGGCATCAGCTGGGCCACCTCGGCCGACCGCAAGACGTGGACCGTGCAGCCCACCCCGTTCCTGAAAGACATTCCCGACTGGACACGCGACTCCGTGCCGGGCTTCCGCAGCCATGTCTGGGCGCCAGACATCATCCGCAAAGACGGCCTCTGGTGGCTGGCCTACAGCTGCTCCACCTTCGGCAAGAACACTTCGGCCATTGGGCTCATGGCCAGCGAGAAGCTCAGCGGCCCGTGGCGCGACTGCGGCCCCATAGTCTGCTCCAAGGACAAGCGCAACGACTGGAACGCCATAGACCCCAACTTCATCATCGACGACGAGGGTACGCCGTGGATGACGTGGGGCTCGTTCTGGGATGGAATCCAGCTGGCGCGCCTCGACCACACCATGCACCTGGCCACCACGCCCAAGACCATTGCCCGCCGCTATGCCCGCGGACAGGAGACCAAGGAGCCCAACCCCACCTCTCAGTTCGCCGGCCCCAATGCCATCGAAGCACCCTTCATCTTCCGCCACGGCGACTACTACTACCTCTTTGTCTCGTGGGACTACTGCTGCCGCGGTGCTAAGTCTAACTACCGCGTGGCCGTGGGCCGCTCGCGCCAGGTGGCGGGCCCATACCTCGACCGCAGCGGGTGCGACATGGTGAAAGGTGGCGGCACTGTCATTCTCGAAGGCGACAAGCAGCAGTACGAGGCCGCCGGCCACTGTGCTGTCTACCACTTCGACGGCAAGGACATCTTCATCTGCCATGGCTATTCTGCCACCATGAACGGCGCGGCCCTGCTCGTGCAGCGCGACATCAAGTGGACCGCCGACGGTTGGCCTGAACTTCACTAAATTACGCGCCGACTGTTTGGCAATTAGCATTAGCCATACAAATATTTTTCTGTTTATAGCGCGCTAAGAACTCATTTTCCCACGTTCTCAGCCTGCTATAAACAGATTTCTATGCGAAAGCCGTTGTTTTGCTTAGTTCTTGCAAAAGTAAGCGACATTTCTTTTAAAAAGTCTTTGCGCTTTCAAAATTTATGTCTATCTTTGTGCCATCTTTAGCAAGGCAGGAAGCCCCTTGGGCAATCGGCCGAGAAAAGCAAAAGCCACTTTATGTCACGCGAACAGATTATAGACAAACACAAGAGCCTTTTCTGGTACACGCCAGAGGCAGAGAAGCAGAACATCAGCGATGCCCTGCTTGTGGAACGCATTCTCAACGACGGCACACTTGACGATTGCCGTGAACTTATCCATACACTTGGCGGTGAGCATGTGGCGAAGGTGTTCTTTTCTGCCAAAGGGCGACAGAAGAATAATTACTACCCGGAAATCTACAACTTTTTTTCCCTTGTTCTGAAGAAATATGTATAGTGTGATTCTGAGCGACAAGCAAAGACAGCTGCTGCCACTGATGTCGCAGTTTCGCCGTGAATACTATTTGGTTGGGGGTACGGCTATAGCTTTATACATCGGCCACAGGCGCTCAATTGACTTTGATTTGTTTAAACTGTCAGCCATCAACCACAAGCGTAATCTTGAAAAGATTTCATCTTCTTCTTTTGACCATTTGGTTACTCGACGGGTGCCTGAACAAATGAACATGATTGTCAATGACGTTAAAGTAACATTTTTCCAATATCCCTTCCCTGTAGCTCCAACTAATAAGTATGACAGCTATTTCCGATTGCCTTCCCTACTTCAACTGGCCGCAATGAAGGCGTATGCTCTTGGCCGCCGTTCAAAATGGAAGGACTACGTAGACCTTTATTTTTTGCTGTGCAATCATTTTACGATATCAGAAATTTCATCTGCTGCCATTCAGTTGTTTGGTGAACTGTATTCTGAGAAGATGTTCCGCTCGCAACTCTGTTATTTCGATGATGTTGACTATACAGAAACTGTGGACTATCTTATTCCCAATCCACCTACAGATGAAGAAATAAAATGTAGACTTACAGAAATTTCCGTGCAAGGACTGGATTTGTAAATTGTAAATGTGTTTCAAGTATGAAGAAAAGCATTCTTTTAGCCCTGTTCCTCTGCGTTTCCTCTTTGGGATGGGCGCAAGAGAGGCCGGAGCAGAACTTGGAGGATTTTGATTTCCTTACCAGCTTCACCGAGGAGAACTATGCGGCATTCCCTGCCATCATGGAGTTGGGATACGAGAAGCAGTATAAGGCGCTGAAAAAGCGGTTAAGAAAGCAGGTGGCAAAGGGAAAGGTTGGAATAGAAAAAG
>JAFLSH010000018.1:0-12924 GCA_022511055.1 Prevotella sp.
GAAGCCAAGACACAGTTCAGAATTAACGAGATAGAATACCTGAGAAGCGTGGGGCAGATAAAAGTGGAGTAGGAAACGGCGAGTTTCGGCAAAAACTCACGGAGAAATTTTCAAAGGGAACTATATACTTGTTGGCAGTGAATAACCAAAATGTATATCTATACAAAAATGAGCAGCCAAGCAATTGGCTGTTTATTTATTTGGAATGAATATTTTGTAGAAATCCCTTCCTATTAGTTGGCTGATTTGCTGCGGTGTTAATGTCTTGCCACCAGCCAATGCTTCATTCCATCTTGTGGTAGATGATGCAAGTCTGCCATTCTTCCTAACAAATACGGCTATCATAGATAACCCATATTCATCAAACGGGCATTTGTCGCCTCTTTCCATAGGAGTGTTTTGGAAACCATCCTTGAGACAAACGTAAAACGTTTCTCCGTAGTGTGTATTTCTTTCATAAATTATAGTTTTCTTTGCCATTTTACTTGATTTATTTATAAATATTGTTTCTGCTGCAAATATAGAAATAAAAGCTGAACAAAACAAACCTTAGCGATATTATTTGTAAAACTTATAGAAAGGCAATGATGTACAATTAGCCCCCAAGGGTTAAAAATGAATATCTATGCAGTAAGTTCTTCCTCAAATAATTGTTTGTTGTTTCTGTGCCAATATGTTTTTCTGTTTTTATATTTCGTTTTGGCGAAGTTTGGCTGATTGCCTATTTCTTCGTAACTTTGCACCCCGGATATGAACGTGAGAGACCAACAGATACTGAGGATTGCCGTGCCGAGCATCGTGTCGAACATCACGGTGCCGCTGTTGGGGCTGATTGATGTGGCCATTGTGGGGCACATGGGCGATGCCGCCTACATTGGGGCGGTGGCGGTAGGGGCCATGGTCTTCAACCTTGTCTATTGGCTCTTCGCCTTTCTGCGCATGGGCACCAGCGGCATGACCTCGCAGGCTTTGGGGCGGCGCGACCTGGGCGAAGACACAAAAATACTGGTACGGTCGGTGGTCATGGCCCTGGTCATTGCCGCGGGGTTGCTGGTGATGCAAGCGCCCGTCAGATGGGGCATGTTCGGCCTGATAGGGCCGACACCAGATGTGCTGCCCTTTGCCTGTGCGTACTATGACATCGTCGTCTGGGGGGCGCCGGCCATGCTCTGTCTCTATAGCCTTACGGGCTGGTTTATCGGCATGCAGAACACCCGCTTCCCGATGATTGTCAGCATCACGCAGAACGTGGTCAACATCGCGGCCTCGCTCTGCCTGGTCTACGGGCTGGGCATGAAGATTGAGGGGGTGGCCATGGGTACGGTCGTGGCACAATATGCCGGCTTGGCAGTGGCTGTGGTCTTGTTGACGAGGTACTACGGGCGGCATCTGCGGCGAAACGGCGGCGACTCCCGCAGGCCGAAGGGGGGCGGGAGCTGGCTTGCGGGCTTTTCCGCCAACCGCGATATATTCCTGCGCACACTCTGCCTGGTGGCTGTCAACCTTTACTTCACATCAGCGGGTGCCCGCAGCGGCGCCGTCATCCTATCGGTCAACACGGTCATCATGCAGCTCTACCTGCTCTTCTCGTATTTCATGGATGGCTTCGCCTATGCCGGCGAGGCTTTGGGCGGGCGGCTTTTCGGGGCAAGAAACGCCGTGGCTTTCCGCGACACGCTGCGCCGGCTGTGGCTGTGGGCCTTGGGCGTAACCACCGCCTACACCCTGCTCTACATTGTGGCAGGCCAATGGCTCATCAGGCTGCTGACAGACGAGCGGCAGGTGGTAGAGGCATCGGCCGAGTACATGGTCTGGGCATGGGTCATTCCGGCTGCCGGTGCGGCGGCATTCATCTGGGATGGCATTTTCATCGGCCTGACCGCCACCAAGGGCATGCTGCTGTCGTCGGTCGTGTCTACCTTAGCCTTCTTTGCCGTCTACGGTCTGCTTGCTCCCTGCTGGGGCAACCACGCCCTGTGGCTGGCACAGGTTGTGTGTCTGGCCATGCGTGGGGTTATGCAGACTTTCTGGTATCAAGCACGGATAAATCGCACGATATAACATAAATTAACCAAAAAAGCGCACAAAGCGTTGGCTGTATGCGAAAAAATGTGTAACTTTGCCCCCAAAGACCTAAGACAAGCAGGTTTTATGGTGAAAAGAATCATAGGCAAGACCTTGTGGCTGGTGGCCATCGTCTGTGCGATGACTGCCTGCAGTAAAGACGACCCCAACAGGGTTGACTATGATATTATATGGGATATTGTGCCATTCAGAATCACCATGGATGTGAACGGGCATGACCTGTCGGGGGGCAATGTGGTAACCGCCGTCTGGCGCGGCCAGACTTATGTGCTGAACGCCGAAAGCCTGAACACACGTGCCATTCCTTCTGTCTTTCAGGGATTGTATGTTGACAACGACAATAAGCTGGTGTTTGGCGATTTGTCAAGCACGGCAAAATACGAAGATGAGCAGTTGGTGATTGACTGGGGCGACCAGACGAAGGCAGACACCATTGTCTTCAACCACGAACTGTACTGGATGGCAGGGCTGCCTGAGTTCAACCAGCGTTTTCAGCTGAATGGCAAGCCTGCCACGCTGCCCATTGCCATCGGGGGCAACCAATAGGACTTACAGAACAAGAATGCTATGATACAATCAATGACAGGCTACGGCAAGGCAGTCGTAACCTACAATGAGAAAAAAATTCACGCAGAAATCAAATCACTTAATTCGAAACAACTGGACCTTCAGACACGCATTGCTCCACTCTATCGCGAAAAGGAGATGGAGATACGCCAGCGCGTGGCTGCTGAGCTAATCAGGGGCAAGGTGGATGTCTGCGTGTGGATTGAGAAAGACTGCATGGTCGATGCCACGCCCATCAACGCGGCGCTGGTGGAGAATTACTATCAGCAGATGCGGGAGATAGCCGACAAGACGGGCATACCCATGTCGGCAGACCCGTTCTATACCCTGCTGCGCATGCCCGATGTGTTGACCAAGACCGAACAGGAAGTGCTGAGCGATGAAGAGTGGGTCGCCGCCCGCCAGGCACTCGATGAGGCGTTGGCCGCGCTGGTCGACTTCCGCCGCCAGGAAGGCAACGCGCTCGAAAAGAAGTTCACGGAGAAGTTGGACAACATAGCCCAGCTGATGGCAGAGATTGAGCCCTACGAGAAAAACCGCGTGGAAAAGATTCGCCAGCGCATCACCGAAGGGTTGCAGCAGATACCGGGCGTGGAATACGATAAGAACCGGCTGGAACAGGAGCTAATCTACTACATAGAGAAGTTAGACATCAGCGAGGAAAAGCAGCGGCTGGCCAACCACCTGAAGTACTTCCGCGAGACAATGGCTGAAGCACCCGGGCAGGGCAAGAAGTTAGGCTTCATTGCCCAGGAGATGGGGCGCGAAATCAATACCACCGGCTCGAAGAGCAACCAGGCCGAGATGCAGAACATTGTGGTGAAGATGAAAGACGAGCTGGAACAGATAAAGGAACAAGTGCTGAACGCGCTTTGAGCCCAGAACGAAAAGAAAGCATGGCAAGAGGAAAACTAATCATTTTTTCTGCACCATCGGGCACGGGAAAGAGTACCATCATCTCGTGGCTGATGAAGGAACACAGTGAGCTGAACCTGACATTCTCCATCTCCTGCACGTCGAGAGCGCCGAGAGGAACGGAGCAGAACGGCGTGGAGTATTTCTTCCTGACAGAAGAGGAGTTTCGGGAACGAATCGGGCGCAATGAGTTCGTGGAATATGAAGAAGTCTACGCCGGCCGATTCTATGGCACTCTGAAATCGCAGGTGGAAAAACAGCTGGAGCAGGGGCAGAACGTGGTGTTTGATGTTGACGTGAAAGGCGGCATGAACATCAAGTCGCACTACGGCGGGCAGGCCATGAGCATCTTCATACAACCACCGTCAATAGCCGAACTGCGGCAGCGGCTGGAGAGCCGGGGCACTGATGCGCCGGAAGTGATAGACCAGCGCATCGCCCGGGCGGAGTTTGAGCTGTCCTTTGCCGGAAAGTTTGACCAGATTGTCATCAATGATGACTTGGCAAAGGCACAACAAGACACGTTAGCGCTGATAAGACATTTCGTGGAAACCGAATAACCATTGTCTGAAATTCCCCCATTCCCAACCATGACCAGAACAGGCATCTTCGGCGGGTCGTTCAACCCCATACACAATGGGCACATCGCGCTGGCCAGACAGATGCTGACGATTGCCGGTCTGGATGAAGTGTGGCTGATGGTGTCGCCCCAGAATCCGCTGAAGCAGGGAGAGCCCGACCTGCTTGCCGACACGAAGAGAATGACTATGGCCAGAATGGCCGTGGAAAACGAGTGCGGTATCGTGGCATCAGACTATGAGATGCAGCTGCCGCGGCCATCCTATACGTGGAACACACTTCAGCACCTGAGCCACGATTTCCCGGAGCGGGTGTTCACGCTGCTCATTGGCGGCGATAACTGGGCACACTTTGAGCGCTGGCGCAGGTGGAAGGACATTTTGAGGGGCTACCGTGTGGTAGCCTATCCTCGGGGCGAGCATCCCGGCACGATTGAGGCTCGGCTGCTCGACATCAGCAGTACGGAGATACGCCGGCGCATCAGTCGCGGAGAGAGCATCAGCGGAATGGTGCCGGCAAGTGTGGAACAATTCATCAGGCGGGAGCGGCTCTATGTCTAAACTGCTAAAATGGGTCGCCAGGCTACCGGGCATGTTGTTCGCGCCGTTACAGAAGAACGGGGCGTTCTTCGTTTTCATGTATGCGCTGGGCTACTACTGCACACAGACGGAAGTCACGCTGCACCTGAAAGGAGCCGTGCCCTATGAGCTGGCGGCCATCGAGCTGTTCCTTGACATCTATGTTGTCTGTGCGCTGTTGGCCTTGCTGCCGAAAAAGCTCAGATGGTGGGTCAGGGGGTGCCTGTATATAGTGTTCTACGGCGTGGCTCTTGCCGACATGTACTGCTATGTCAGGTTAGAGTCAACGCTTACGCCAACCATGCTTATGCTCGTGGGCGAGACCAACCGGCGAGAGGCGGCGGAGTTCCTGGGTGACTATCTGAAATGGGATTTGCTGGTGTCGCCCATAGGCGGCATACTGCTCATTCTGTTGGCACACCTGCTCTGGACTGTAATTCGCCACTGGTCTGCGCGACTGGCCAGGCGCAGCATGCTGCCCAGCCTGAACAGCAACATGGTCAGCGGTTTCAGGAGCCTGTTAGGCATAGGCGTCATCTGGCTGCTGGCAACGGCAGTTGACCAGTGCTGGGAGAACAAGATGGCCATGTGCCGCATGTTCTCCTATAAGACCATCGGGGAAGTGGAGTACGGCGCAACGCAGAAAGAGAAAGCCACGTTCTACCTGCCCGTCTATCGGCTCGCCTTTGCCCTCTACGCCAACAACTTGGCATCGCACCAGACCGAAACCCTAACCCATAGCGAGGCAGAGATACAGGTTGACAGCTGCTCGTTCCGCATTCCGAACATCGTGCTGGTTATCGGCGAAAGCTACAACAAGCACCACTCGCAGCTCTATGGCTACAATATGCCTACCACCCCACGCCAGAAGAAGATGGCAGAACAGGGTGAACTGGCCGTATTTACTGATGTGGTGTCGCCGTGGAATCTGACCAGCTATGTGTTCAAGAACATGATGTCGGTGCAGGCTGTGGGCGACAGCGGAGAATGGTGCGATAAGCCGCTCTTTCCCGCCATTTTCCGCAAGGCCGGCTACCACGTTACATTCATTACCAACCAGTTCCAGTCGAAAGCCGGCGAGCAGCTTTATGATTTCAGCGGCGGCTTCTTTCTGAACGAGAAGGAGCAAAGCCAGATTCTCTTCGACACCCGCAACAAGGAAACTCACCGCTATGACTCCGGCGTGTTAGCCGACTATGATAAGCTGCAAGAAGAAAATACTGATTACAACCTGATTATTCTGCATCTCATGGGGTCGCACTCCATGTACATGGCCCGCTATCCGCAGAAGACACGGAAACATCTGCTGTCACACATGTATGACAGACCCGATTTGACTGAAAAGCAGCGGCTTGTGGTGGCCGACTACGATAATTCGTTGCTCTACAACGATTCTATTGTCTGGGCAATCACCCAGCGGTTTACCGACAAAGATGCTGTTGTCATCTATATGCCCGACCACGGCGAGGAAATCTACAATGGCGAGCCATACACCTATGGGCGTTTGCATTCTGCCAAGACCGACTACCGGCTGGCACGGGAGGAGTTCGAGATTCCGTTCTGGATATGGGGCTCGCCTGTCTACCGCGAGCGGCACCCGTATAATTGGCAGTCTATTGTCAGCGCCCGCCAGCGGCCGTTCATGATTGATGTGCTGAGCCATCTGCTGCTCTACTTAGGCGGCATCAGTACCCCATACTATCGTGATGAACTGAACGTAATTAGCCCCCAGTACAACGAGGCTCGCCCCCGTCTGCTGAAGGCCGACACTGACTATAACCAACTGAGGAAACAGGAATAGCTATGCTGACGAAACAAGAATGTCAGGCCATGCGTGGATTGGCCATTATAGGCATCATGCTGCACAACTATTGCCACTGGTTGGCAGGTATTACGCAAGAGAACGAATACATCTGGCGACAGGCCAACAACGAGCGGCTTATGCAGGCGCTCAGTCAGCCTGATGCTATGCTGCCAATCCATCTCTTCTCGTATTTTGGCCATTACGGTGTGCCGGTATTCCTGTTGCTAAGTGGCTTTGGGCTGGTGATGAAGCATGAACATGGTAACACTATGGTCAGCCCGTGGCGGTTTCTGCGCTATAATTACCTGAAGCTACTGCGTATCATGATTGTGGGCTTTGTGGGCTTTGTCATGGTCGATGCGGCAACACGCGGAGCCCACCGCTATGGGGCTGCTGACATTGTGGCCATGCTGACCATGACCTCAAACTTTCTGGAAAACCCATCTGAGGTTATCTGGCCCGGCCCTTACTGGTATTTCGGCCTGACCTTGCAGCTGTATATGGTCTATCGGCTCGTTTTCTACCGTTGGCGGCACTGGGGTGTGGTTGCGGGAATTGTAGCGCTGTGCTGGCTGTTGCAGGTGATGTGTCAAGGCGATGACACGTTATTGAAATGGTTGCGCTATAACTGCATTGGCGGCATGATGCCCTTTGCCATGGGCGTGTTGGCAGGGCGATACCTGAAAGAGTTCACGCTGCGGCCGGCACAGTGGGCAGTTGTGCTGGTGGTGTCGTGCGCGCTGGGTGCCGTTTCCTGTCTGACTTTCCAGACTTGGCTTTGGACACCGGCCGCAGTGGCCGTGGCAGCGATAGCTGCCGCCAAACTGCTACCAAAAGCCGCACTGAAGTATTGCGTGTGGGTCGGCGGGCTTTCCGCAGCCATCTTTGTCTGCCACCCGATGGTGCGTAAGCTGTTTGTGTTCTCATACGGCAAGCACGAAGTCTATGCCGGCCTGCTGCTCTATGTGGTTTGCACGGTTGGCGTGGCGTGGCTTTTCCAGAAAATCATCAGCCGGATACCTAAACCCCAACCCTAACCATGCCCATTATAGACTAATATGAAAGTATATGCTTTTGACTTCGATGGAACGCTGACAACTGGCGACACGCTGTTGGCTTTCATTAAATACGCAAAAGGCAACGCCGCATTTCTGTGGGGTTTCCTACTGCATCTGCCCCTATTGGTGCTTATGAAGCTGCGACTTTATCCCAATTGGAAGTGCAAACAGCGTGTTTTCGCCCATTTCTTCAAGGGCATGAGCCTGAGCGCCTTCGACCGGCTCTGCCAGCAGTTTGCGTTGGAGCGCAGAGACCTGTTGCGGCCTGCCGGCACTGACTGCATCAAGGCGGCTCTGGCCGAAGGCAGTCAGGTGGTTGTGGTCAGCGCCAGCATTGACAACTGGGTAAGACCGTTTTTCGACCTGCCAGTCACGGTGGCCGGCACTCAGGTTGAGGTTGTCGATGGCCTGCTGACAGGCCGCTTTGCCAGCAAGAACTGCTACGGCCAGGAGAAGGTGAGGCGGCTGACCGACTTGCTGCCCCGCCGCAATGACTATACGTTGATAGCCTTCGGCGACAGCCGCGGCGACCGTGAGCTGTTGGCCTTTGCCGATGAATCGCACTATAAACCATTCCGTTCATGAGCCTATCGCTGTTCCATATCAGACGTGAAGAAAGGGTGCCCGCGGTCATTGCCACGCTGTGGCTGGCGGTGATGAACAGCCTGATGATTAGCAAGTTCTGGACTGCACTCACCACCCACCCCGAGGGATTGCAGCATGCGCTGCGCACCTACTACCACGTTTCGGGCTTTGACAGCTATACCTATCTGCTGCTGACAGACTGGGATATGTACTATGACGTGGTCAGGCACCCGTTGCTGCCTTATCTGCTCTATCCCGCCTACCTGATAAACCAGTTGCTTACTGCTATTACGGGGCAGAACATGGCCCTGCCGCTTGTTGCCGTTGGGCTGACCTTCTGCGGACTGTGTTCGTTTATCCTACTTTTCCGTATCATGCGCGAAGTTATCGGTATCAGGCGGGGCGATGCCGCCCTGTTGTCAGCCCTGTTCTTCGCCATGGCCTATATCCTGATGGCATTTGTTGTTCCTGACCATTTTGCCCTGTCGCTCACGCTGCTGCTACTGACCTTCTACATTACGGGGCGGCAAATGCGGGCCGGGCGGCTTCCGGGCGCATGGCAGACGGCCGTGCTGTTCATTGTCACGGCAGGCACCACGCTCACCAATGGCGCAAAGGTGTTTTTGGCGACCCTGTTTGCACGGAAGGCAAAGTTCTTCAGGTGGCGCTTTCTGTTGGCTGGCGTGGTCATTCCGGCCGCACTGGTGACGGGGTGCTGCTGGCTGGAGTACAGGGCGTATGTGTTGCCCAAGGAGCAGGCCGAACAGCAGCAATGGAAGAAACACCGAAAGGAGATGATGGCTCAGGCCAGGAAGAATCACCAGAAATACAAGAACGCGCCATGGGTTATTCACAAGGGAAAGGCGCTCGGCCAGGATAATCTGCTGAAATGGACTGACATAAGCACTCCGAGGTGGGCCTCTGTAGTCGAGAATCTGTGGGGCGAGAGCTTCCAGTTTCATCAGACCCACATGCTGGAAGACGTACTCGTCTTTTACCGGCCGGTGCTGCTCCGCTACAGCCACTGGTGGAACTACGCCGCCGAGGCGCTGTTGGCACTGCTGTTCTTAGCCGGTATCTGGGCAGGGCGCCGCAGCCGTTTCCTGTGGGCATTGGTCGGCTGCACCGCCATAGACATGGTGATGCACATCGGCTTGGGCTTTGCCATCAACGAGGTCTATATCATGACTGCGCACTGGGCGTATGTCATTCCCATTGCCATGGCGTTCCTTCTGGTGAGAGACGGCCGCGGCCGCCGTGTGTGCCGTGTGCTGATTGGCCTGCTCGCCGTCTATTTGGCAGTCTACAACACATGGTTGTTTATTGACTGGACCCAGCAGCCCATAATGCTTCCACCCTTTCTGTTTTAACGAGTATGAAAGAGCTGAAAAGACTATTGCGGATGTTCTGCCCGAGACGCGAGGAGCGACTGCCCTCTGCGGTGCTGCTCGTTTGGCTGCTCGCGCTCCACTATTGTTGTATCAGGGGCTATTGGCCGGCTTTCAGTCTTGAATCGCTCAGTGATGCCGGTGTCTTCTATCGCGATTTCCACATCTCCGGCTTCGACCCCATCAGCTATGGCGTAGCCACCAAGTGGTATCCCACCTACGATGTCTACCGCCACCCCCTGTTGGCCTTTTTCGTCTATCCGCTATACCTTGTCAACCACTTTCTGCTCTGGCTCACGGGGCGCAACCTGGTGCAACTGGTCTTTGCCCTTCCGTTGCTGCTATGTGCCTACTATACATACATTTTCCTCTACCGTATCATGCGCGAGCTGATAGGGCTCCGGCGCACTGATGCCACCCTGCTCGCCTTGTTGCATTTTACCTTGGCCTATGTGATGGTAAGCCTGATAGTGCCCGACCACTTTGCCCCTTCCATGTGCCTGCTCGTGTGGGCTATCTACCTTTCTGGCAGATACATGCAGGCGGGGCGGCGGATGACTGTCTTGCAGACGGTAGTGCTGTTCACCATTACCGCCGGCATTACGCTGAGCAACGGCATTAAGATTTTCATCGACACACTTTTCACCAACAAGTGGCGCTTCTTCAGCCTACGATTCATACTGCCTGCCGTTATCGTGCCATCTGCCCTGATGTGGGGCATTGCCTGCTGGGAATACCAGCACTACACGAAGCCGAAGGAAGAACTCCGCCAGGCTGCACAGCGAAAGGCGGCAAAGGCTGCCCGGCAGAAAGCCTTTCAGGCGTTCCGTGACACAACACAGCTGACCGATACCGCCGAAATAAAAAAGACTTTCAGCAAATCGTACCAGCTGCTTCAGCGACAGGAGGCACGGAAGCGCTGGCAGAGCCTGCACCGCGGCGAAGCTATCAAGGGCAAGAGCAAGTTTCTGCGGTGGACCGACATCACCACGCCCCGTTGGCCGAGCCTTGTCGAGAACGTGTGCGGCGAGTCTGTTCAGCTGCACCGCGACAACCTGTTAGGCGACACCCAGAACGGCCGCCCCATCATTGTAACCTACCGATGGTGGGGAAACTATGCCATTGAAATCCTGATACTGATGCTTTGCGTTGCCGGTGTTTGCTGCGGTGTGCGCAGCCGCCTGCTCTGGATGGTCTTGGCGGGATTTGCCTTCGACATGGCACTCCACCTGGGGCTTGGCTTCGGGCTGAACGAGGTCTATATCATGAGTCCGCACTGGCTTTTCGTGGTGCCGCTGACCGTGGCGTTCCTTGTCAGACGGCTGCCCATGCGATGGTTGCTGCCCATGCGCGCCCTGCTGGTCTTGACGGCCCTTTGGCTGTTGGTCTGGAACGGTAGTCTGCTCATTGGCTACCTTTGTGCCTGAGCAGCCACTTGTAGAGATGAATCGGATAGTAGCTCAGCCGCGGCGGCAAGAGTATGGCCATACGGTCCATGAAGGGGATGCTACTGTCGAGCTGCCTGCGCAGGGGGCGATAGTAGGCATTCAGTACATGGAACTGCCGGCGGTCGATGAATTTTTCGTAGACTTTCAGCTGATGGCGCACGAAGTCTGCGCGGTAAGTGTTCCACTGGGGCTGTAGTGTCTGCCGCAGCTCTTCATCATAGATGCGAATCATCTGTAAGTCTTCCACCCGGTCGTTGGGCATATCATCATAGTGCAGATAGACCGTATCGGGGATGAAGAACACGCGGGGCGACTTCATCAGGCACTTTATCTGCATCAGGCTGTCTTCACGCTCCACGATTTCACGCGGTGCGCCGAGGCAGCCCTTCAGCAGTTCGCGCTTGAAAATGATGCCCCACAACACGCAGAACGAGTTTTTCACGGCCAGCAGGTTGCGCACCAGCGGCTCGCACGGCTGAACACCGCGCAGCCCTGAGTCGTAATGATGGCCATGCTGGTTGACATAGGTGCCAATGACCTCATCTGCCCCGCTCTGCGTGATGGCGCGGTGCATAGTCCGCAGCGAATGGGGTGTCAGCAAGTCATCAGCATCGACAAACATGATGTATCTGCCGACAGCCTGCTCTGTGCCGATGCGCCGTGCGGCGGTTACCCCGCCGTTCTCGACATGAATTACCCGCAGACGCTGTTCTCTGGCCGCCACGCTATCGCAGACTTGGCCCGAGCCATCGGTTGAGCCATCATCTACGGCCACCACCTCAAACGAGTCGAAGTCTTGGCTGAAGATGCTGTCGAAGCACTTCTCCAAGTATGTTTCTTTGTTATAGACTGGTATGATGATTGATATTTCCATGGGTAGTCTCCGTTTTTACTGGTAGTTCCAGCGCCCCGCCATCTTGCGTAGGCGGAATTTGACCGCACTGGCTATCTGGCCAAAGTTGCCGTAGCGCAGGTTTCGCAGCAGTTCCTCTATGCTGCGCCCTGCCTTTATCCACGGATGACCCCATGCCATGATGCGGCTGACGCGCTGCTTGTACTCCACGTTCTCTATGACGTATGCCGGATGCCTGAGCGGGAACGCCAGGTCATGGCTGGGCATGGTCAGCAGCCGTTGCATGCGCCGGGGGAGCGTGCGCAGTTCTGAGCGGAAGTGAGCCGACTCGGCAGAGACGGCCGAGTTGTGAATCATGTTGCGCGTTGGCACAATGGCCAACCCGGAGTTCAGCATGTTGTACGACCAGAAGGTCGTTTCGTAGATGCCCCCCCCGGCGGCATGGTGCTTCCGTATCTTGCGGAGCATCTCCCGGCGGTCGCCATGCGCCTTGACAAGCGCCTCTAACTGATGCATGTTGAACGCATCTTCAACCACGGTGTTCTTCTCATCCCACTGGCTGACCACCCTGCGCCACGAGGCCCACCCCCAGATGGAGAAGACCGTGGTAAAGAGATAGTCATAGGGCACGCCCGTGGTTATCTCTTCATGGTTAAACCCTGCAATCATGGTGACCCGCTGGTCATGCTCGTAGCGGTCGAGCATCTCCCGGCAGAAAGGTATGAACGAAGCCGACGGGGTGGAGTCATCTTCAATGACGATGCACTTGTCGGCCAGCGAGAAAGCCCACTGCTGTGCCTTGAGGTTTGAGGCCCATGCGCCGGAGTTCTCGCTGTGGTAGTTGCGCTCCACCCGGCACTCCCAGTCTATCTGGTCATCAGCCACGATGCGCCTGGCCGCTTCCAGCTTGCGGGCATCTTCTTCATGGCGCGGCCCATCTTGGTAGAGGAAGAGCTGGGCGGGCCGGGCCTGCCTGATGACGTTGAAGGTCTGGCGCAGTGTCTCTGTACGGGTGAAGAGAATCAGCAGCACAGCCACCTGGTTTTCTGCGGGATGTTTCATGG
>JAFLSH010000018.1:13024-14523 GCA_022511055.1 Prevotella sp.
AATCCGACACACTCATCAAGCAGCCTGACACGCAGCAGCTTCATGGCCAGGAAATAGAGCAGGGCGGCCAGCACGACTCGCAATGCCAGCAACAGGATGCGATTCTCGCACGGTGCCGTGAGCCATGCCACCGCCAACATGACGGCGGCGGCCACCGCTGCGAAGGGCACCGTATCGCAAAGTACGTTCCACAGCCGCACCCCCGCCAGCCGCCGGGCATACAGTTGCCACGGCAGCAGCCACACTATGTTCAACAGCGTGTAAGCCCACACCACGACCGCAATGCCGTAGCGGTAGGTACACAGAATCAGCAGCATCTGCGCCACTATCTGCCCGACGTTGAGCAGCATGTTCACATCGCTGCGCCCCTGGCTGATGACGAGGTTTTTGTAGAGCGAGTAGAACGGCATGAAAGCCCCGCCGATGCAGAGTGTCTTCAGCATGGGCACACAGCCCGCCCACTCCTCGCCGATGGTCAGCAGAATAAATTCCTCACCGACCAGCGACAGGCCGAACATGGCCGGAAAGGCCAAGAAGGCGGTGAAGCGGAGCATCTTTCTGAACACCCGGATTTCCCTGCCGCTCTCATCATTCCTGATGCTGACCAGCACCGGCTGCGCCACCTGGTCGATGGTGCCCCCGACCATCTGGTAGGCCATGGTGTTCCACTTGGAAGCCTGGAAGAAGTTACCCACCACCTGCGGCGTGCGTGTGAACAGCTTGCCGAAGATGAATGTCAGGATGTTGTTGTTGACCGTATTGACAATCATGGTTATCAGGATGTTCATGGAGAAGCGGAATGTGCGGCGGATGGGCGTGAAGTCGACCGTGGTTGAGGGCCGCCACCTAATCATGAAAAACCGCCCCACGACCAGCACTGCCGAGCCTGTTATCTGCTGCCACGCCAACGCCCAGTAGGAATAGCCCAGCAGCGCCAAGACTACCGCCACAATGCCGGAGCAGACCAGCGACAGCAGGCTGACGATGGCTATCTCACGATTCATCATGTTCTTCAGCATGTAGGCATGGGTGGAGATGCCGAAAGAGGAGATGAAAAACGAAAGGAAGATGAGCCGCGAGAGACCAGTCAGGCAAGGCATCTCGAAAAACTGCGCTATCAGCGGGGCGGCAAGAAACAGCAGGCAGTAGACGGCCACACTGCACAACACGTTAAACCAGAACACGGCGTTATAGTCATTGTCCTTCGGCGCTTTCATGTTGATGATGGCCGTGGAGAACCCGCTCGACTGCAAGTTTCCCGCTATGGCCGAGAAGATGGCAATCACCCCGACGGGCGCCCACTCCTCTGGCGACAGCAGCCGCCCCAGCAGAATGCCGATGACGACGTTCAGCACCTGCGTGGTGCCGTTGTTCAGCGCTCCCCAGAAGAGCCCTTTGGCTGTCTTTTCCTTCAGATTTTCCATGATTGGAAGTGCAAAAATACTACTTTTTGTTTGATGTTCCAAATAAAATGATTAATTTTGCACACAATAAACGTG
>JAFLSH010000018.1:14623-17342 GCA_022511055.1 Prevotella sp.
TACTTTTTGTTTGATGTTCCAAATAAAATGATTAATTTTGCACACAATAAACGTGGCTCAACATGATAATAGGCTATACAACGGGTGTCTATGACCTCTTTCACATAGGTCACCTGAATCTTCTGAAAAACGCGAAGGGCATGTGCGACAAGCTGGTTGTGGGCGTGACGGTCGATGAGCTGGTTGCCTACAAGGGCAAGCAGGCCATGATACCGTTTGAGGACCGCATAGAGATTGTGCGCAGCATCAAGTATGTCGATGCCGCCGTTCCCCAGTACGACATGGACAAGCTGGAAGCCTGCAAGAAACTGGGGGCGCAAATCCTGTTTGTCGGCGACGACTGGTATGGCACCGAGAAATGGCAGGACTATGAGCGGCAGTTTGCCGAAGCCGGCATTCGCATAGTCTATTTCCCATATACCAAGGGCGTGTCTTCCACGAAAATCAACGAGGCGCTGATGCAGGTGCGCAAGCACGACCTGCACGATGTGAAGTAGCCGAAACAGTAAGACACACACAACACCATGGCAGACAAAGATTTTTGCTTGAGTTCCTATATGGCTTTCCGCTATATATGGAAAGACGGGATGGACTTTGCGGAAGGGTTTCAGCACAAGAATTTCCGCCCCATTCCCAAGGAGGCGTGCATTCCAGTCAAGACTTCTGAGGACATAGACCGCGAGATACAGCGGCAGTTCGATGCGCTCTACAGGCGGTACGACAGCATTGGCATACTGCTCTCCGGCGGTATGGACAGCGCCAACCTGGCGGCCTATCTGCGGCCGGGCAGCCACGCCTACACGTTCACTTCGGCATCGGGAGAGTTCAACGCCGACGTGGAACGAGCCAAGACCTACTGCCGGAAGTGGCAGCTCTGCCACCACCTGATAGACATCATGCTGGCAGACTACGAGAAGTACACTCCCACGGTCATGCGCCACAAGTTTGCGCCCGTACACTCCATTGAGCCGCAGATATACAAGGCGGCCGAGATGGCCAGGCATGACGGCGTTCAGCTGATGATTGTCGGCGAGAGTGCCGACCTGATATTCGGCGGCATGGACAAGCTGATAACGCCCGAGTGGACCTTCGACGGCTTTGCCGCGCGCTACACCTTTCTCGACCCGCAGCTGGTGCTGACACACCCTGTCGACCAGTCAGCGCTGTTCGAGCAATACCGCACGGGCAGCGACACGATAGACGTGATGCGCTTCATGGATGAGGTCTTTGCCATTGAGAGCAGCAGTTCCTATCTCAATGCCTTCGGGGCGGCATGGCTCCCGTACTATGACCCGTACGCCTGCCTGGTAATGGCCGACAAGCTGGACATGGCCCGTGTTCGCCAAGGCGAGCCCAAATATCTGGTGCGCGGCCTGTATGCCCTGAAATACCCGGAGCTGGAGATACCGTTCAAGATACCCATGCCGCGCCCCGTTGATGCTGTTTTCAAGGACTGGGAAGGCCCGCGCCGGCCTGAGTTCCGCCAGGACATACCGATGGAGCAGCTGACGGGCAACCAGAAGTGGCAGCTGTGGTGCGCAGAGTTGTTCCTAAACATGCTTTGATATGCAGCAGACGGAGTTCGACAAGCGGTTCAAGGCGCAAATCCTCCATGTCTTCAAATACACGGTACGCTTTCTGGAGCAGCACCATCTGCGCTACGTGGCCTGTGGCGGAACGGTCTTGGGCGCGGTGCGCCATCAGGACTTCATTCCCTGGGACGACGACATTGACATCTACATGCCGCGGGCGGACTACGAGCGGCTGCTCGACCTGAAGGCTGAGGCGCGGCGCGACGGCTTCGACATACTCTCGTTGCGTGACAAGGGTTACTACCTGCCCTTCGCCAAGGTCTCCGACCGCAGCACGACACTCTGGGAAGAGGCCGAGTTCCCATTTGTCATGGGAGTCTATGTCGACGTGTTTGCGCTCGACAACTTCAGTTGCAGCGATGCCGAGCTGACGGCCATTCAGCGGCGCAGCCTGAAGAAGTTCTACAACTACCAGAAATCGGTAAGCCACATTCAGACCACCAACCTATGGAAAGACCTGTTAGCGGGCCGGACAGACCGTGCCCTGTACAAGCTCCAGGTCTTGCTTTCGCGCCCGCTGCGGCGCTGGCTGTTGCGGCGTTTCTTCAGCTATCAGGACTGGTACAGCAGCTTCGACGGCGACAAGACCGTCTGTGTCACCCAGTGGGCAGGGAAGATTTTCAAGCGAGAGTGGTTTGAAGATACCATCGACCAGCCCTTCGGCGACACCACCGTGCGCATACCCCGCGACTATGACGGTTACCTGACCTGTCTCTACGGCGACTACATGACACTGCCGCCCGTGGAGAAGCGTGTCTCAGAGCATAACCACCTGTATCTGGACTTTGACGAGGGGCTGACCTTGGAAGAACTGAAAAGGCGGGGCATTCACTGATGAACATCGCGCGCATGCGTAATATAGTAGCCATACAAGCTGAACACCCTACACCCTCAACACCCCCGACACCTAATACCTGTAAGTGACTGATTTTCAGCGGTTATTTGTTTGAGTTTTTGGTGGAGGGGAAGAAATTTGCCCAACACCCAATTTGCAATCTGGGTGTTGGGGAGGGTGTGGGGCTATCTGATACCCTGCACCCAAAACGGCCATAAATACCCATTGGAAATCAATCACTTACGAGCGCTGGGTGTAAGGGGTGTTGAGGGTGTAGGGTGTTCAGCTTGTA
>JAFLSH010000180.1 GCA_022511055.1 Prevotella sp.
ACCCTCAACACCCTCAGCACCCCGGTTGGGTGTCGTGGGTGTTGAGGGTGCAGGGCATTCTGCCTGTTTAGCTACTATAGTGTTTTTTAGGGGATTTAGGGTCAGAAAAACTTCACCTCTTCGCCAACCAGTTCTGAGAGCAGCATGTTGGCCAGGCGCGAAGTGCCCATGCGGAACCACTGGTTGGTGAGCCATTTCTCGCCCAGCACCTCTTTCACAATCGTGTAGTAGATAAGTGCATCCATGACCGAATTGATGCCGCCAGCGGGCTTAAAACCAATCTGTACGCCCGTCTGTTGGTAGTACTCTTTGATGGCCTGGCACATCACATAGGCCGCCTCGGGTGTGGCGGCAGGCTCCAGCTTGCCCGTTGAGGTCTTGATGTAGTTGGCGCCGGAATACATGGCCAGCAGCGAGGCCGTCTTGATGTTCTTGGCGGTCTTCAGGCAGCCCGTCTCCAAGATGACCTTCAGTGGGTGGTCGCCGCATGCCTCCTTCATCTGCTGAATCTCATCGCAGACGGTCTCGTAGTCGCCTGCAAGGAACGCGCCCACCGGCTGCACCATGTCTATCTCTGTAGCGCCGTCTTTGATGGCCAGCGCCGTCTCTACCGTCTTCACCTCAATCAGCGCCTGCGAGCTGGGGAAAGAGCCGCTGACACAGGCAATCTCAACGCCGTCGACCTCAAGTGTCTCGCTGACTATCCGGGCGAAGCGCGGATAGACGCAGATGGTAGCCACATGGGGTAGGGTGGGGTATTGCTCATCGAACTGGTTGACACGCTCGGTGAAGGCCAGCACGGACTCGTCAGAGTCGGTCGTCTTCAGCGTGGTCAGCTCCACGCTGCCCATCAGGAATTTCTTCACCTCGGGCGTGTCGTTCTTGTGTACTTTCTCGGCGATAATCTTCGTCACCGCTTCCCTCACTTTCTCGTCAGAGATGTCAAGGTTGTACCTGCTCAGGGCCTCGTCAATGCGGCCTTTTCCAATCGTTAGTTCTGGCATGTCTTATCTTCTGAAATAGTGTTTCTATGTTATGAGTTTCTTGTTCTGGGTGTGGCGGAGTGCATCGCGCCGGGTCTTCTTTTCAATGGATTTCAGCAGCTCTTCCGTCAGGTCTGTGCCCGTCTGGTTGGCCAGGCAGAGCAGCACCCACAGCACGTCGGCCATCTCTTCGCCCAGTGCCGCCCGGCCGTTGTCCTCGGCGCGCGGGTCAGTCGGTTTCCATGACTGCTCGCCGTATCTGCGGCTGATGATTCGCGCCAGCTCGCCCACCTCTTCGGTCAGCACCGCCATGTTGGTCAGTTCCGAGAAATAGCGCACACCGTATTGCTTAATCCAGCGGTCTACCGCCTCTTGTGCTTCCTTGATGGTCATCAGCGCAGAAGCATTTGAGCCAGCAGAATGGCAATGGCTACAAGGAGAATCATAATGTTTTGCTTGTTCTGTCGCTCATAGTCGCTCCAATGGAAGGCCATGTACAAAAACGTGATGAGCCACAGCAGCATGCCCAGGCCGCAAAACCACCCACTGAAGCCCCTGAACGGTGTCAGCGAGAGCAGTATGCCGATGATTACCAGCACCATCCCTGAGATTTCGATTTCCCTAAGATACTTTTCAATCATTTTCTTATTCCTTGTTTTTAGTGTCCATGCAAATGGTAACGGGGCCGTCGTTGAGCAGTTCCACTTTCATGTCTGCCCCGAACTCGCCCGTGGCAACCGTGCTTTCCGTGGCCGCCTCGAGCTTTCTGCAAAACTCCTCGTACAGCGGCACGGAAATGTCGTGTGTGGCGGCTCTGAACCATGAAGGGCGGTTGCCTTTCTTGTAGCTTGCAAATAGCGTGAACTGGCTCACTACCAGGCACTTACCTCCAACATCCATGATACTGCGGTTCATCACGCCCTCGTCATCGTTAAACACCCGCAGGGCAGCAATCTTCCTGACCAGCCAGTCCACATCTTCAGTCGTGTCTTCGCCGCATACGCCCAACAGGATAAGGAAACCCTGCCCAATGGCCGATTTCGTGCTGCCGTTAATGGTGACACTGGCGTGGCTGACTCGTTGTATGACTGCTCTCATAATCTTATAAGAATGTGTTTATTCAAATAGTTACCGTATATTGGGGGGTGAAAACGATTTATATATTGATATTGGATGAAATTCTGTATAGTTGTCATGATGTAACATAATAATTATTATAGTGTTGACAAGTCATATGGCAATAATAATTTTCCGAATAATTTGCTAAATATACCATCCAGATAGTTGGAGGTAGCATCTATCCTCGCCACTGCCATCTCCGTTCCACCAGTTTGCAAGAGATAAACGAATTATAGTACCTGCAGGTATTATAGGAACAGGTTTTTGGAGTCCAACAAATTTGATACGAATATTGTCATACATATAGTAAGGCTTTTCAAATTGGATGTTAAGGATTAAATTTTTATCAGCAATCCAAAATTGAGTGCTAAATGATGGAATATTTCCTCGGTTAATAAAGTTCCTTGTTCCTTGGAAGTTTAAATATCCTTCAAAAGTCTGCCGTATTGAGCCTTGTGTCAAGCGGTTACCTAATTGGTGAGAATTGGAATTGATAAAATTTATAATACCATAGACACCAACATTATTTATTTTTCTGATAGGTGATGTTTGCTTATCTTCGGTGTGTGGGATAGGGCGAGCATTCCACGCTCTTTCAACATTCATATACCATCTATCGCCAATTTCGTATGGTGCATCCTGTTTAAGGTTGCCACCATTTTCATTATGAATTCGAACCAATTCGCCACTATTTTCATCAATACCGCCTACACAAATGCCATTACTCATTTGTGTTTTAGAAACAATCAAGACTGTGGTTATGGGCATACTATAAATTTATTATTTTTGTGTTAAGTTTGTTTGCAAGTTCTTTTGCTACTAATGAACGGTGGCATGCTTCTGCGTGTTCTTCTACACAAAATAGAACAACATTTTCAACATGAAGTTTTAACAATTTATTTGCTAATGCATCAAAATCAAAAGTGTCAAGAATTTGCTTGCGGTATTCACTAGCAAATATGGCTCCTAAAGATGTTCTTTGCTTTTTAGTTTCACCTTTCAGTTTGTCTGCATCTTTTTGCTTTTGCCGGATTTCTTTTGTAGGAGCAAGTTCTTTGATATATTCATACAAAATGTTTAATTCTTTAAGTTTGGTTTGCAAATAGTTGCTATTAACATATTTGTAAAGTGAGCCTCTAACCCCTCGACGTTGTCTTATATCAAGGAATAAGTCAATTTTGTAATCGATGAGTTTAGCAAAGTAACTATCTTCTGTGGAATTGTATACTCCAATCGTATATATTTTAATCATAAGCATTATAATGAGGCAAAACTGTTTTCTTAATCTATTGTATTCCTATATGATTTCTTTGATTTGAAATAAGGAGGTTCGCACATTCCAAATAAAGTTCCTTCAGGTTTCCATGCGTTTTTTGTCAGTTGTTGCATGATAGCTTCTTGCGATATTAATTTATTTATTCCTGTGATATGTGCCATTTTCAAATCAAAAGAAAAATATAATTCGCGACCTATTAGTTTGCTTCGATGACATTCAGCTGGATCAGATTCGCTACACATGATTGCAACGCGACAACTTTTTGAATTTGCGACCACCAATCGGTTTATTCCATTCTTAAATTCATTTTCTTCTGCCATTTTTTTGTAATCAAAAAATCCATTTTCATCATAGCATGCATAACTTTGTGGGCGACCACCAATTAAGTTCCCCATATAAGTATATTTGATGCATGCCGTGTTAAGCCAATTTTCAATGATTCCTTGGTTGAAATATGGTGCCCATTTTGAAAATGGGCTTGTCCGTACATCAACAAGAAATTGAATGTCAAAAGATTTTAGTTCTGAAATGAATTCTTCCAATGTCTTTTGACCATGACCTATTGAATATAGCGTAGAATCAACTAACATATAATTTTTTGTTCAATTTCATTTGCAAAGTTACAATTTTTGGATGAAAAAGCAAAAAGTATCTATGTGTTTTTGTAAAGTTTTGCTATAATTTAACTTAAAAACGTTTTGAATGTGCCCATGCGCGATAGCCAAAAATAATAGTGTTCCGAAGATATTTTTAAATACAAGAGGGGAATGAAGAAAAAATATTGCTATGTTGTGTAAAGTAAATATGCCTTCGTATTGTTACCATTTGTATCACTTTTAAAACGAAATGAAACCTTGATATAGGGTAAAACTATTCGTTGGTTTGGTCTAAATTGCTTTTTCGCCATCTCCTTGTTGCTCGGCATGGAAATGGTCATAGACAATTTGAGCCTTTGCCGGACCTATGAGTGCGGCCAGTTCTTCTGCGGTTGCCTCGCGTATCTTCTTGACCGATTTAAGGCCGTTTAGAAGCCCGTCGCGCGTTTTAGGCCCTATGCCCTTGATGTCGTCAAGCTCTGAGTGCAGAGCGCGCTTAGAGCGCTTCTCTCGGTGGAAAGTGATGGCAAAGCGGTGTACCTCGTCTTGCAGCTGGGTCAGTACGTGGAAAAGCTCAGAATCTGTCTTCAGCGCAACGTGGATAGGGGGAAAGCCGTAGAGCAGTTCGTTGGTGCGGTGGCGGTCGTTTTTGGCCAGTCCGGCAATGGGTATGTCGAGGTGCAGCTCGTCTTGAATCACCTGCCTGATGACTTCCATCTGCCCCTTTCCGCCGTCAGCCACAATGAGGTTAGGCAGCGGCTGTTGCTCCTCAATCAGCCGGCTGTAGCGGCGGTGTACGACTTCTTTCATGGAGGCGTAGTCATCGGGGCCGGCAACGCTCTTGATGTTATAGCGCTTGTAGTCGCGCTTCGAAGGCTTCATTTTCTTGAATACCACGCAGGCAGCCACGGCATCAGTGCCCGAGATGTTTGAATTGTCGAAGCACTCAATCTGATAGGGCAGGGTGGGCAGGTGCAGCTTCTCCTGGAGTTCTTTCATCAGCCGCACTTGCTTCTGTTCGGGATTCAGTTTTTCGGCCTGTTTCAGCCGGTCGAACTTGTATTGTTTGCCGTTCATTACCGACAGGTCCAGCAGTGTCTTCTTGTCGCCACGTTGTGGCACGGTGAAGGTGATGCCTTCCAGCTCGATGGCCATGTCCATGGGCACAATGACTTCCTTGGCATCGCTCTTGAAGCGCTCGCGCAGTTCGACAATGCCTAATTGCAGCAGCTCCTCATCGCGCTCGTTCAGTTTCTTCTTGTACTCGATGGTAAACGACTGGTTGATGCTGCCGTTTGATACGTGAATGTAGTTGATGAAAGCCATCTTCTCATCGCTGGTGATGGAGAATACGTCAACGTTGTTGATGGTATGCGAAACCACTTCGCTCTTGCTGACAAATCCATCGAGCGCCATGTATTTCCGCTTCACCTCTTCGGCCTCTTCGAAGCGCAGTTCTTCAGACAGGCGCATCATCTCATCGCGCAGCTCGCGCAGTACCTGCCGCGTGTTGCCTTTCAGTATCTCGCGAGCCTGCTGTATGTTCTTTTGGTAGTCTTCGTATGATTGCCTGCCAATGCAAGGCCCAAGGCATTTCTTGATGTGGAAGTCAAGGCAGACTCTGTATTTCCCGCTCTCGACTCCTTCTTTGTTGAGCGGTTGTCGGCAGGTGCGCGGGTGGTATAGCTCCTTGATGAGATTCAGCACGGCATACATCGCTCCGATATGCGAGTAGGGGCCGTAGTAGCTGCCCCACTTCTTGTTGATGGTACGGGTCTTGAAGATACGCGGAAAGTATTCGTTGCTGATGCAGATGCTGGGGTAGGTCTTGCCGTCTTTCAGCAACACGTTGTAGCGCGGGTTGTATTTCTTGATAAGAGAGTTCTCGAGTAGCAAGGCATCTTCCTCAGTGTTGACCACAGTGTAGCTGATGTCATGAATCTTGCTGACCAGCACCTTGGTCTTGAAGCGGTCAACCTCTGTGTGGAAGTAAGACGAAACCCTTGCCTTCAAGTTTTTCGCCTTACCCACATAGATGATGGTGTGGCTCTCGTCATAGTACTGATAGCTGCCTGGCTTCTCTGGCAGGCGGCTGACAATACCTTTCAGGTAAGCTA
>JAFLSH010000181.1:0-1966 GCA_022511055.1 Prevotella sp.
CATTGAGAACAGCGAGGAGCAGATAGAGAAACTTTATTCTGGCTACGACCTTGTGCTGCGCAAGCACAGGATTATCCGTGAGATACTGACAGAACTTGGTTATATTTTCTAAGAAAAAACGTTTTTTTACCTGACAGATGAAGACAATGAAACTACAACGTATATTGGGAATGGTGATGGTAGTGGCCCTGAGTGCCGGCTATGCCTCTTGTAGCAGTGAGGAAGACGGCACGCCGCCCCCCCTGGCGGCGCCTCTGGATGAGGGCACTTTTGTTGATGAGCGCGACGGCCAGACATACGGTTGGGTGCGCTACGGGCGGCTGGACTGGATGACGGATAACTTCCGCTATAACCTGAATACGCCGCACTGTTCCATTTATCTGGATGCAGACGAGTATTACAACAACCCCAGTAGTACCCGCAACCTGGCCAAATACGGTCGCCTCTACGACTTGCAGGGAGCTTTGGATGCCTGCCCCGAAGGCTGGCGACTGCCGACCGATGAGGACTGGCAGCAGCTGGAACAGCTACTGGGTATGTCGGCAGCCGATGCACAGCGCATGGGCTGGCGTGGCAATGTGGGGCACAGCATGTTCAGCACGAAGGATGCTCCATGCCCGCTAAACCTGCTCCTGGGCGGATATTACACGCAGAACATCAACATGGCGCGCTCTGAATGGCGCTTCATGGGTGTCTACGGCTACTACTGGACCTCATCGCTCGACCCCGAAAAGGAGGGGCAGTACTATCTCTGCCGCAAGTTCGTGTACAACAGCAGCGAGGTCTGCCGTATGAGCATTGACCCCATTCAGATACAGCTTAACGTGAGATACGTAAGAGATGTGCAGTAAGAAGTGGTGGATGACGATGTTGCTGTGGGGGGGGTGGTTTATGACTGCCGCCGCCCAGGACAGCGATTCCATCAATCTGGCAGCTCAAGACCCGGACTTTATTCACAGCAGCCTGGTCATTATCGGCCCCGGTGACGATGAGATTACGGGGTTTGGCCATGCAGCCATTCGCATGCAGTGCCCCTCGAAGGAGCTGGACTATTGCTTCACCTTCGAGATGCAGTCTAAGCACATACAGTGGGATCTTATCAGAGGCACAATCCCTTCGGGCTTCGTAGCGGGAAAGACGGCTGTCTTTCTGAGCCAGTATGACGGTACGGGGCGTGGTATTACCGAGTACGACCTGAACCTGACACCCGCAGAGAAACAGGAGCTGTGGCGGCAGCTCGACAGGGAACTGATGAAGAAGATGCACTGGAACTACGATTTCATCACCGTGAATTGCGGCTCTATGTGCGCGTGGATAATAGAAAGCATCTTGCAGGGCGAGCATATTGTCTACCATGACGTGCCGGCTGAGCTGACGGGCACAAACACCCAGGCTATGCACTATGCCACCAAGTATGCGCCGTGGACAGAGCTGATGTTCAACTTGAAACACTGGTCTATCCGGCAGGAGCATGGAGATTTCAACGACCGGCTCGGCCCGCTGTTCTTGGAACAGGTGTGGCAGAAGGCTACGCTGGAAGACGGCGAAGGGCACAGCCGCCCGCTGCTGCTCAACAAGCGGGTGCTGACACCGCAGACCCTGCAGCCCACGCGCCCGTGGTTTACGCCGCTGGTGGCGTTGGCATTGCTCATTGGGGTGATAGTGCTGCTGGTGGTCTACCGGGTTGTCGTAAGGAGAAGAAAACGTTCAACAAAATCATAACTATTAACATTCATTCAAAAAAGTATTATTCAAAAAAAGGTATTATGAAAAAGATTTCTACTTTTTTCAAGAAGCAGCGCATGCTGCTCAGTCTTTTGGCCGTTGCATTTGCAGCGAATGCCAATGCCGCCTCCAGTTATTGGTATGCCTGCAATGTGCAGGTAGATGCCTATCCGACAGGTGCCGGCGAAGTGTATATCACAGAGGACTACAATGACGTTCCTGATGATAATGCTTACTCTGA
>JAFLSH010000181.1:2066-6031 GCA_022511055.1 Prevotella sp.
GCGATGCACAGATTGTGAAGACTCCTACAACGGATGCAGGCAGCACCTCACTGCTTCTCTGGTCAGGTGCCGAGGGTACGAAACTTGACACGCTCGATGTGGCCAGCCACTACTACACCTTCGACTTGGAGAGCGCCGTGTTTACTCTTGCCAACACTGAAATTCCCGCAAACCAGACCTTCCTGGGCGTTCCCGATTCAGTGTTTACCAATGCCGGTACTGGTGTGCCTGAAACGATTCTGTTCAACAATTCTTCAAGCATTGCCACTGCCATTGAGAATGTGCAGGCTCCCGCTCTGAAGCAGGCTGCCGCAAAGCAGGGCATCTACGACCTGCAGGGTCGCCGCGTTGATGCTATCAACCGCGAGGGCATCTATATCTTCGATGGTAAGAAGGTAATCTATCGCAAGAAGTAACGAACATAACAGGTATGTTAAAGCAAGCCTTTTTGTCAACTCTTCTTCTGAGCGCACTCTCAGTGCAGGCTCAGGAGAAGAGTTTCACTATTGAAGGAACTGTTCCCCTGCCTGACGGCTACAAAGTGAGCCTTTTGTGCCATACAGATACGGCGTATTCGACGATGATGGCAGAAAGCTGGGTCAAGGATGGCAAGTTTCTGCTGACCGGCCGTGTGGATAAGCCCTACCAGGGTACACTGATGACCAACAACCTGCGGCTTGTTGAGCAGAACAAGTGGCCTACGGACTCCATCCGCTGGACATATACGCCGGTGTTTGTCTCAAGCGGCGACTTGGAGTTCGGTGTGGCGGCAGAAAGCAGCGGCCAGCCATTAGAGGCGGCCCTGGCGCTGACCGGCACTCAGGTGCAGGCAGACTACAACGAGCTGCGCCGCCTTGGCGGCGAGCGCGATGCTGATGCGTGGGCCTTCATAGGCAGCCACCCTCAGTCGGTTATCTCCGTCTGGCTGGGCAATCGGCTCATGGAGCGCGCCTATAACCTGACGGCAGACCAAGTGGAGTTTCTGGCGCAGACGGTAAAAGGCAGTTCCGAAGACCCGCAGCGCTTTGCGCTGTTCCAGAAGCAGCTGGCAGCGGCGCGTAAGACGGTCAAGGACAGTCCGCTGACCGACCTGGAACTGGTAGATGCCGCGGGCAACCCGTGTCACCTGACCGACGTGATGCCGCGCAACGGCAAATATGTGCTGATTGACTTTTGGGCCTCATGGTGTGGCATCTGCATTCACGCCATGCCCGATGTAGCCAAGCTGGCAGAGGACTTCAAGGACCGCTTCGAGGTGATTGCCGTGAGCATCGACACGAAAGCCGATGCCTGGCATAAGGCTATGGAGAAGCACCCGGAGCCGTGGCCGCAGTACTGCACGACGAAGGTGGGCTATCAAGACCTCTTCGACAAATATCAGGTGGGTAACGGCGTGCCTTACTATCTGCTGGTATCGCCCGAGGGCAAGGTACTCTTCTCGCCCAGCGGCCCGGAAGCAGTAAGGGCATTCTTAGAGGAAACAAAAGGCTAAGGAAGGCTTTGGAATCGGCACACAGCCCCAAAGCTCCGATGAGAAATAACGTTAAAAAAGACAATACGATGAAAAAACTAATGACTATCATGGCGGCTGGCCTGCTGGCGCTGACCGCCAACGCCCAGGAAGCCTACACCATTACGGGTACGGCTGAGGGCACAGTGAAAGGTGACAAGATTTACCTCTGCCAGATGCAGGGATTCTTCGCCATGGTGCCGGAAGACTCCGCACTCGTTGACAAGAAGGGTAACTTCGAGCTGAAAGGCACGGTCGACGGCTGTACCACCCGCTGGTTGGTGGCGCTCCACAACGGCGAGAATCTTGGCATGTGCGATGTACTCCTGGAGGCTGGCCCCATCAAGGTGCAGATGTTCAAGGACTCTAAGCGCAACGTGGTTGAGGGCGGCGAGTGCCAGAAGCTCTATAAGGAGTATGAGGCCGGTGCCCGCCAGTACGACGACCAGATAGCTAAGGACTGGGCTGTTTGCCTGGACACAACCATAGCTGAAAAGGACAAAATCAAGGAGCGGCTCGTAGTAGAGACCTATTCTCGTCAGCGCGAGGAGTGGGAGAAGCGCTTCATGCTCGAGCATGCCGGCACGCCCGTTGGCGATATGCTGTTAGCCTATCACTTGCAAAGTTTCAAGAACGATGACCAGGAAAAGGTATTGGCCTATTTCGGTCAGCAGCCGCGCCAGTTCCATGTCTACAAGTCGCTGATTGCCCAGCAGAATGCCGAGAAGGCTACGGCCGAGGGCGCCCAGTACACCGACTTCTCCATGCCCGACACCAATGGCAAGACTGTCAGCGTGAGCGACTTCGTTGGCAAGTCGAAGTACGTGCTGATTGACTTCTGGGCTTCGTGGTGCGGCCCCTGCCGTGCCGAGATGCCTGCTGTGCTGAAGGCTTACAATGAGTTCCACACAAAGGGCTTCGAGGTAGTCGGCGTATCGCTCGACAACAGCAAGGAGGCATGGCTGAAGGGCATCGAGCAGCTGAAGCTGCCCTGGCCGCAGATGAGCGACATAAAGGGTTGGGAGTGCGAAGGTGCGAAGCTCTACAACGTGCGCGCCATTCCCGCCAACGTGCTGGTTGACATTAACGGTAAAATCATTGCCAAGAATCTGCGCGGCGAAGACCTCTACAACAAAATGGCCGAGCTGCTGAAGTAGTCTTTACTTCCCGACAGCGGAATCGCATTTCTAAGAAAAAAGCCTTTCCAATAACTCATGGCTGAGTTTTGGAAAGGCTTTTTCTTATTCAAATATAAGTTTTTCTTCAAACTATAAGTGCTTTCAGTTCCTCTATATCCACATTCAGCGCTGTTGCTATCTGCTCTATCGGCATTCCCGAGGCTAACAGCATTTTAATAGTTTCTATTCTGCCTTCTTGCCTGCCTTTTGCCAGACCTGTTTTTATTCCTTCTTCTATTCCCTTTATTTCTCCTTCGCGTATGGCCCCTTGATACACGGCAATATTGTCGCGAAGCACTTTGATGCTGGAGTCATATTTTTCATGCTCCTCTTGTGTCAGCGTGTTCACGTCAGCAATCTCTGCCAACTTCTTGAAAACAGCATTTTTTGCCATGAAAGGCATGCGGTCAAGTATCTCCATATTCTTCAGTGTATAAATGAAACAGTCAAACAATGTGTTACACTCTGCCTCTGATTTAGTGAAGCAGGGCAGTTGTAAGTATATCATCCGCACCTTATTGGTAAACATTTTGTGCGTTTCCTTGTCGGAAAGCACGATGTCAGTACGCAGTTTGTCATTATCAAGCTCCATGGACTTGAAGTTCATGAAGAACACACCGTACACAGCATCAAGTTCGTAATCCCAGCTGCCCTTCTGCCCCTGGTTTGCAATGGCTTTTGCGATGTAGAACGTGGTACGGTCAATGAAGTGAGTCTGGTCACGGTTTTGCATCTCAACAATGATGCGCTCACCCTTGTCGGTGGTGCAGTACACATCATAGATGATGCCGCGCATGTCTTTTGTCTCAGACAGCTGTTCTTTGTCAAGGAACGTGAGGTCTGTAATGACGTGTTCGCCCTCAAGCAGACTATTGAGGAACGTTATTAGTATGTCTTTCGTTACTTCCTGTCCGAATATCTTCTTGAAGCCCCAGTCAGTAAAGGGATTTATGAATTTGCCCATAGGCTACGGTTTTCCTGTTTGACTTTAATTTGTATTTGTCCGCAAAGATAGCACTTCCCCGTGATATTGCAAAATATTGACAATGAAATCATGACATTTTAAGGTTATTTAATATCAGATTGTGGCATTCGCTTCAGTTGTAATAATAGGAATTGCAGTATTGATAAGGTTTGGATGATACTTACTTTTCTTACTATACACCAATACCCGAAGAACAGTTGGCTAAATTTCCTTTTCAGCAACAATACTATGAAAAATTTCTGAATAATGTGCGTGATATGAAATAAAATCATTATCTTTGCATCATTAATCG
>JAFLSH010000182.1 GCA_022511055.1 Prevotella sp.
ATACGCGCGTAAGACAAGCAAACGGGTGCGGCAGGGTGCAGCACAGAGCCCTGCACCCTGCTTTCTGGGCTGAACTGGCAGCAAATTCCGGGGTTTGGGCAGAAAGTGGCGAGTTTCGGGAAAAACTCCGTGAGTTTTGTGGCTAAAGTGGCGCTTTAGAAAAATTACTCCGTGAGTTTCAGACAAAACTCCGCGAGTTTTTCCCGAAACTCGCGGAGTTTTTACCCTGATTTTTCACTTCCCTGGCGGTTTTCCCGCATCTTTTCCCGAAGGTTTCCTACAGCCTCAGGTGGAGCGGCGAGGAGCGGCGAAGAATACCGGGCTTCGCGCCCAACGGCTTCAGCCCCTTGTGGTAGGTCTTCTTGCCGTTGACGAAGCTCTTCAGGCGCGACCACTCCCGGGGCAGCCACATGCAGCCCTTCGTGTCTAAGACAAGAACATAGTAGCCGTAGATGTCGGTGCCAACATAGATTTGGTGGTCATTGGGAACAAGTTCATTGTCACCCCAGAACGTGGTGCGGAACAGCTGTTTCTCTCTGGTTATGTCTGGGTCGGCAATTGGAACAAACTCGACATTGTAGTTGTATTGATAGCCCTGCTCGGGATACGTGTCGATGTGGCTTTCCAGCGCAGCCTTCACGCCGCTGAGTACCGATTCCGCCAGTGCCTGCCGGTCGCTGGGAATGAAGTAGACGGTGCCGCTGGTCTCGCCTGCCGTGGTCACAGTGCCGTCTTCAAGCGTCATGCTCATGCTGGCAATATAGTCGCTGCCAAGGGAGTCGGTGGCTGCCTCTTCCCGCACCCAGTTGATTTTCCGCTGGGTGATGCCGCGCTGATTCAAGAGGGGCGTGATGGTCTGCAGGAACTTCTCCCACTCGAAGGTAGTGTTCTTAAACGAGTCTCCCATCTTTTTTATGTATTTGTATTGCAGATGGCCGTCTTCTGAGACATGCTGGCCGCAAGGCTTGACCACGGTGTTGCAGTAAAACTTGATAATCTCTGCACCGGGCATGTCGGAATAGCTGGCATTATAGCCGTGCTGTCGTTTGTCGATAAGTCTGTTGGGATTTCCCCCACTGGTCAGGCAGATGGAGTACTGGATAGTGTCAATGCCATGCTGGTGTGTCTCGAGATGGTAGCTTTCCTCCACGTTAGGAAGGGCCGAGATGGAGTCGAGGCAGTGGCGAATGGCGGCCAGCGCGCGGTCAAAGCGCTGCACGGCAACACGATTTGCCTTCTCCAGAACCTCGGCATTGCCATTGTCAGGGCCATGCCCGCATACCTCCTTGGAGCAGAATTCGCCGCCATGGACATAGCATGAGGCATCAATGGTCGTTCCCCTGCCATAGTTGCCCTTGGTGAGTCTTTTGGTTGTGCCGAGTATGTCCTCAAGCTGGTCGAAGAGGCGGTCTATCGGAGTTGTCTCCTGTGCCGATGCGCCCGTCAGGCATGCCATCAGCAGTGGTGTGATAAGTGTACGTTTCATAGTTCTTTACGTTTTTTTTAGAGTTCTATGTATTGCATGCAATTTTCCTGTTGTTCAACAATGGCTGCCACGCGCAGTGCCACCTGTTCGCCCCGGCGGCGGATGAGCTGGGTCTGTTCCCTGAACTCACGCATCAGCTGCTCTGTCGGGTCCGGGATGATGGCTCGGGCGCGCTGCGCCACGGCGGGCATCGCCTGCTCCTCTGGCGAGGCTACGGGTGCCGGCGGTGCTGCCTGGGGCGTGTCCTTCTGCCGCTTGGCGGCCTTTTTCCGCGCCGGTGCCGGCTGTGGTGTCGCGGTCGGCGCGGGGGTGGTTGCGGCCTGCGGCTGCGCGGCAGGCTCTGTAGGCACGGCGGGCTCAGCAGGCAGTGCTGCCGGCTGTGTGTCAGCCGCCTGCTGCGGCTCGTCCGCCGTCAGCATGGCCACGGGGCGGTCGGCGGCCGTGTCGTTTCCGGGCTGAAGCACCAGCAACAGGAGCAGGCTGGCGGCAACGGCTATGGCCGGGCCGGCATACAGCCACACGCGGCGGGCGGGCTTTGCCTTTGGCGCGCCCAGGTCGGGCAGGCTGCTCATGATGCTCTCCGTCAGTTCGTCAGGGCGGTCAGCCTCTGGCTTCGGCTGGGTGGCCAGCCTGCTGAGTATCGTGTCTGTCTTATTCATATCCTAATGCTATTAATCGTTTACGTATGGTTTGGCGGGCGGCGTACAGGTTGCTCTTCACCTGCTGGGCATCCATGCCCGCTATCTGCTCCGCCTCTGCGGATGACAGCCCCTCGAGCTGGCAGAGCGTGAACACCAGCCGCTGCTTGTGGCTCAGCCCCTCGGCCAGCAGCCTCACAATCGAGACCCACTCGCGGTTTTCCAGCGCCCGCTGGCTGTCGTCGGCCGAGGCGAAGCGGTGCAACGCCTGTTCGTCGTGGGGCTGCGAGCAGATGGCCCTGGCGCTCTTGAGGCGGTCGAGACACAGATGCGAGACAATGGTATAGAGCCACGTGCTGAACGGTCTCTGCGGGTCGTAGTCGCCAATGGCCAGCCATGCGCGAATGAACGTTTCCTGTACCACGTCTTTGGCTTCCTCCTCGTCGGCCATCATCTTCAGTGCCAGCGAGAACACCATGCGCTGATAGGTCTGTACCACCCATCGGAAGGCTGCCTTGTCGCCCTCTTTACACCGTGTGAGTATTTCGTTCTCTGTCTGCATCATTTCGGTCGTCTTTCTATATAGTTATACGACTGAGAGAGGGAAAAGTCAAATCAGGAATCGCATTTTTTTGAAAAAAGAGCGGAAGGGGGTGCAGAGGTAGGGTCAGTCAGGTATCTACTAAACCTACCAAAAATTTGGCTGTATGGAAAAATTGTCGTATCTTTGCACGTGATTATGGACAACAGACAAGCAACACTTGAGTTGGGAACAAAGCCCGTGGGCCGGCTGCTCTGGCAGTACGCCCTGCCGGCCATTGTGGCCATGAGTGCCTCGTCGCTCTACAACATCATCGACCGCGCATTCATCGGGCAGGTGGTCGGGCCGGAAGCCATTGCCGGTCTGGGCATCACCTTTCCGTTCATGAACTTGTCGGGAGCCTTCGGGGCGGCGGTCGGCGTGGGTGCTTCGGCCTGCATCTCGATGAAGCTGGGGCAGCGCGACTACGCCACGGCCGAGCATCTGCTGGGCAACACGGTCACGCTGAATCTCATCGTGGGCTTCCTGTTCATGGTGGTCAGCCTGCTGTTCCTTGACCCCATCCTCCGTTTCTTCGGGGCTTCAGATGTCACGCTGCCATACGCCCGCGAGTTCATGCAGGTCATCCTGGCAGGCAACATGATTACCCACATGTACTTCGGCATGAACGCCGTGCTGCGCGCCGCGGGCAAGCCGCGCCACGCCATGTACGCCACGCTCTTTACCGTCTTCATGAACATCGCCCTGGTCATTGCCTTCGTCTGGTGGTTTCGCTGGGGCATTCGCGGAGCGGCACTGGCCACCATCACCTCGCAGAGCATGGCGCTCGGCTGGCAGATGTGGATATTCTCAGACAAGCGCGAGCTGCTGCACCTGAAGCGGGGCATCTACCGGCTGAAGGCGCAGCTGGTCAAGAACATCATCAGCATCGGCATCTCGCCCTTCCTGATGAACGTCACTTCCTGTGTCATCGTCATCTTCATGAACAACCAGTTCGTGCGCTATGGCGGCGACATGGCCGTGGGCGCCTACTCCATTGCCAATTCCGTGGTCATGGTGTTCTTCATGTTCGTCATCGGCATCACGCAGGGCATGCAGCCCATCATCGGCTACAACTATGGCGCCGAGAAGCATGACCGCATGCTGCGCTGCCTCTGGCTGGCCATTGCGGCGGCCACCTGCATCCTACTGGCAGGCTGGGCGCTGTCCATGCTGCTGCCGCACCAGATAGCCCGCATCTTCACCACTGACCAGAAGCTGCTCGAGCTGTCGGCGCGGGGCATCAAGATTGACATGTTAGTGTTCTTCGTGGTGGGCTCGCAGGCCGTCATCACCAACTTCTTTCAGTGCATTGGCAAGGTGAAAATCAGCATCTTCCTGTCGCTCTCCCGACAGCTCTTCATGCTGCTGCCAATGGCCTACATCTTCCCGCTGTTCTGGCAGTTAGACGGTGTGTGGTATGCCATGCCCGCCAGCGACTTCGCCTCTTTCAGCACAACTATTCCCGTACTACTGTGGTATCTGAAAAAAATCAAGACCTATGACTCAAGATAAGAAGCACATCATCATCAACGTCGGGCGGCAGCTGGGGTCGGGCGGCCATGACATCGGGCGCATGCTCGCGCTGGATTTCAATGCCCGGTACTATGACCGCGAGTTGCTGGCCCGGGCCGCGCAGGAAAGCGGGCTGTCGCAGCGATACTTCGAGCAGCATGATGAACACAAGAGCTTTCTGCGCTCCCTTCTGCACCTGCCCTTCGGCAATGCCGCCAGCGGATACTACAAGGCTGACTTCACGCAAGATGCCTTTTTCAAGTTCCAGAGCGACACCATCCTGAAGGCGGCCGATGAAGGGGCGTGTGTCTTCGTGGGGCGGTGTGCCGACTACGTGCTGCGCGAGCGCCCGAACACCGTCAATGTCTTCATCACGGCCAGCCTGAAGTTCCGCACTGAGCAGGTCATGGCCAAGAAGCAGTGCGATGAGGCCATGGCGCGCAAGCTGATTGAACAGGGCGAGAGCCAGCGGGCCGCCTACTACAACTACTACACCGGCAAGCGCTGGGGGCACGCCGAGTCCTATGACTTGTGTGTCGACAGCAGCATCCTCGGTCTGCAACAGACAGAGAAGCTCATTGCCGACTTTGTGCGCCACCGCTTTGACCTATAGACCCGCCTGACAAACGAAGAAACAAAAACAGACCTGCCCCGTGAAACGAATCGCCGCCCTCATTCCCGTCATCCTCATCGCCTGCATGGCGGTCAGGGCAGACTCGCTGGCGGTGCATCGGATAGAGGCAGACCTCGTTCCCAGCGGTGTGCTACCTACCAACAAATACCTTCGGGGGGGCAATCCTGAAGGCGAGAGAATCAGCCACGCCATGGCGGCACGGCTGAAGTATGCCTTCCAGCACAATGGCGATTCGCAGGCCGTGGCGGCCTATCAGGGCATTGGCGTGGGCTACATGTTCAACCACCGCCTGCTGGGCAATCCCTTTGAGGTCTATGTCGTTCAGGGCGCGCCGATAGTGAGGCTTTCGCCCTCGCTGACACTCAACTATGAAGTCCAGTTCGGCGGCTCTTTCGGCTGGAAAAATGTCGGCAGCGAGCAGCCAGAGAACCACGTGCTTGGCTCGCGGGCAAATTTTTACATAGGCACTGACCTCTATCTCTGCTGGCGGCTCAGCCCACACTGGGATTTCAATCTCGGCGGCAGCTATCTTCACGCCTCGAGCGCCAGTCTGAGCATGCCCAACGAGGGGCTGAACATGGTGGGCGCGCGCGCCTCGCTGGCCTACTACCTAAACCGCTCAGAGCAAACGCCGCAAGCCACCATCCTGTCGGCACGGCAGCTGCCAAAGGCAGAGCGATGGGTGACTGATGTAATGGTCTACGGAGGGTGGAAGAAGAAGAGCCGGCTGCGCGATGACACTTACGGTGTGGCGGGCTTCAGTGTCAGCCCCACCTTCTATCTGAACGAAGCCTTAGCCATAGGGCCTGCCATTGATGGGGTGTATGACCGTTCCGTCAACGTGCCCGACCTGCAAGACAAGGATATGCCGCTCCCCGCCGCCGGCAATCAGCTGGCGCTCGGCCTGCAGGCCCGCGCCGAACTCACGCTGCCCATAATGCGCATCAGCGGCGGGGCAGGCTGCTACGTTGGCGGCTTCACGGCGTTCTATGAGACCATAGCCATCAAGTTTGACCTTACCCGCAGGCTATTCCTCAACGTTGGCTACTGCCTCTATAACTACAAATACCC
>JAFLSH010000183.1 GCA_022511055.1 Prevotella sp.
TGGCAACCACAGTCAACTACATGGACCGTCAGGTCCTGTCGCTAACATGGAAAGACTTCATCGCGCCCGAGTTCCACTGGACCGATGCTGACTACGGAACGATTACCGGCTGGTTTTCCATTTTCTACGCCATAGCCAACCTCTTTGCCGGCAAGTTCATCGACTGGATGGGCACGAAGAAGGGCTATCTCATCGCCATCTTCGTCTGGTCTACAGGCGCCGTGATGCACGCCGGCTGCGGCTGGGTCGCCATGAAGATGGAGGGCTACGACTCTATCGAGGCACTGCGCTTGGTGCAGGCCGGCAGCGATGCCGCCGTGGCCATTGCCACCATTTCGGTCTGGCTGTTCCTCTCGTGCCGCATGATTCTCGCCCTTGGTGAAGCCGGCAACTTCCCCGCTGCCATCAAGGTCACCGCCGAGTACTTCCCGAAGAAAGACCGCGCTTTCTCTACGTCAATCTTCAACAGCGGCGCTTCTGTCGGTGCGCTGGCCGCACCTGCCACCATTCCCCTGCTGGCACGTGCCTGGGGCTGGGAGATGTCGTTTGTCATCATCGGCGTGTTAGGCTATGTGTGGATGGGGCTCTGGATTTGGCTCTACGACAAACCCCACAAGAGCCCGCGTGTCAACCAGGCTGAACTGAACTACATCGAGCAAGACAGTGACATCTCTGAGGTGCAGAACAAACAGGAGGCAAAGGAAGAAAAGACCATCTCGTTCTGGAAGTGCTTCACCTACAAGCAGACCTGGTCGTTCATCGTGGGCAAGCTCATGACTGACGGCGTGTGGTGGTTCTTCCTCTTCTGGGCACCCGCCTACTTCTCTGACCAGTATGGCTACACCTCCGACTCTGCCATGGGCATTCTGCTCATCCTGACACTCTACACCATCGTAACCGTTCTCAGCATCGGCGGCGGCTATCTGCCCACCTATTTCGTCGAGAAGCGCGGCATGAATCCCTATCTTGGCCGCATGCGCGCCATGCTCATCTTCGCCTGCTTCCCGCTGCTCGGTCTGTTCGCACAGCCTCTCGGTGCCTACAGCCCCTGGTGGCCCGCCATTCTGATTGGTCTGTTAGGCGCCGGTCATCAGGCTTGGTCGGCCAACCTCTTCTCTACCATTGGCGACATGTTCCCCAAGTCCACCATCGGCACCATCACCGGCATCGGCTCCATGGCCGGCGGCCTGGGCTCGTTTGCCATCAACAAAGGCTCTGGTAACTTCTTCGACTGGGCGGCTGCCCAGGGCGAGGCGTTCCAGTTCTTCGGCTTCGATGGCAAGCCGGCGGCCTACATGGTCGTGTTCTGCATCTGCGCCGTGGCCTACCTCATCGGCTGGTGCATCATGAAGTCGCTCGTACCGAAGTATAAGCCCATCGTGGTTGAGTAAACAAACCGCACTGCCCTGCAAACAGGGCGGCAAATCGCTATAGAAATCGGGCGGAAACTCTGAGTTTCCGCCCGATTTGTGTTTTGTTCGTTGCCGTTTCGCGTTCCGTTCTTCGCCGGTCCGTCTGCCGTCACCCGGCGACCCACTCCTTCGCCCGCTCCTGAGCCTCAATCACCCGGTCGCACCACGCATCAAACTCAGGCTCAGCCTGTTGCAGCTCGGGGTGGGCAAGAATGTAGGAAACGCAGCGGCGGACACCCTCCTCAAAGCGCACGGTAGCCTGGAATCCGGGAACGACCCGCTTGAGCTTCGAGCAGTCGAAGACCACCGTCACAGCCTTGTCGCCCGTCAGGTTGCCCTCCAGCTCATACTCCTCGGGAGCTACGGCCGCAAGGAAGCTCGACGACACATAATAGGGCTTGTAGGGCACACCCAGGGCATCGGCCACCGCCTGATAGATTTGATTCCACGTCAGCGACTCGTCTGACATAATCTGGAACGTCTCGCCGATAGCGTGGGGATTGCCCAACAGGCCGATGAAGCCTTTGGCAAAGTCGCCGCTCCACGTCATGGTCCACAGCGAGCTGCCGTCGCCATGCACAATGACGGGCTTCCCTTCCATCATGCGCTTCAGCACCTGCCACGAGCCCTTCGGGCCGTGTACGCTGGTAGGTACGCCGCGCTCGCAATAGGTGTGGCTGGGGCGAATGATAGTGACGGGGAATCCCTGCTCACGATAGAGCTTCATCAGCAGCTCCTCGCAGGCTATCTTGTTGCGTGAGTACGCCCAGTGCGGATTGGCCAATGTCGTTCCCTCGTCGATGACGTAGTTACGGGCAGGCTTGTGGTAGGCGGATGCCGAACTGATGTAGACATACTGTCGGGTACGGCCGGCAAACAGGCGATAGTCGCGCTCCACCTGCTCCGGCACGAAGCCGATGAAATCGCAGACGACATCGAACTGCATGTCGCCCAGTTTCCTCACGACTTCCGCCTCATCGTTAATGTCAACCGTGATTTGCCTGACATTGGCGGGCACTTCGCTGCTGCGGTTGCCGCGATTGAGCAGCCACAGCTCATGCTCCGTCGCTGCCAGCTGCTGGGTAATGGCACTACTGATAGTGCCCGTTCCACCGATAAAAAGAATTACCATGATTCTTGCGTTTTAGTTTTCTGATTGCAAAGATACGAAAAAAATGCCTGAGCCAGTCCGCAGGCCACCTGATTAACATATATTAAGGCATCCGAGCAGGCTTTTCTCGCAGATTTCACGTACCTTTGTCGCTATGAATGAGTTGTTTGCCCTGATAGACCGTCTGCAAGACTTCCTCTGGACCTACGTCGTTCTGGCCATGCTGGCCGGTTGTTCGCTCTATTTCACGTGCCGCCTGCGCTTCGTGCAGTTTCGGCGGATGGGCGAGATGTGCCGCCTGCTGTTCAGCAGCACGACAGCGGCCGAGGGCGGCAAGAAGCACGTCAACTCGTTTCAGGCATTTGCCATCAGCCTGGCCAGCCGTGTCGGCACGGGCAACCTGGCCGGTGTGGCTTCGGCCATAGCCGTCGGCGGCCCCGGCGCGGTGTTCTGGATGTGGATGATGGCGCTGTTTGCCGCCGCCACTGCCTTCATGGAGGCCACGCTAGCCCAGCTCTACAAGCGGCGGGGCGAGGACTCGTTCTACGGCGGCCCTGCCTACTACATGCAGCACGGCCTGCACCGCCGCTGGATGGGCATACTGTTCGGGCTGGGCATCATCGCCTCATTCGGCATAGCCAACCAGATGATGCAGAGCCGCACCATCTGCGATGCCGTCGATGCGCAGTTCGGCGTAGGCAGCGTAGCGGTCGCGGCAGTGCTGACGCTGTTGGTGACGGGGGTCATCTTCGGCGGCATCCATCGCATCTCGCGCTTCTCGGCAGTCGTCGTGCCTGTCATGGCGGTGGGCTACCTGGTGCTGTCGGTCTACATCCTCATCGCAAACATCCAGCACGTGCCGGCCATGCTGACCCTGATTGTGCGGAGCGCCTTCGGACTGGAGCCCGCCGTGGGCGGCGTGGTGGGCGTGGCCGTCATGCAGGGCGTGAAGCGCGGCCTGTTCAGCAACGAGGCCGGCGAGGGCAGCGCGCCACACGCCGCAGCCACAGCCAGCATATCGCACCCCGTCAAGCAAGGGCTGCTGCAGTCGATGGGCGTGTTTGCCGACACGCTGGTCATCTGCACATGCACGGCTTTCGTCATTCTGCTCTCCGGGCTCTACGCCAACGGAGAAGACGGCAGCATACTGACGGGCAGCGCAATGGAGCATCACCTCGGCAGCTTCGGCCGGTGGTATCTCACGCTCATCGTCTTCCTCTTTGCCTTCAGCACCATCGTCGCCAACTACTTCTACGGCGAGTCGAACATCCGCTTCATCACGCGCCGCAAGTGGCCTATACAGCTGTTCCGCCTCGTGTCGCTGCTGACCGTGTTCGTAGGCGGCGTGGTCACGTTGCAGCAGGCATGGTCGTTTGTCGACCTCTTCATGGCCTTCATCGTCATACTCAATCTGGCGGCCATCATCCAGCTCGCACCCCATGCCTACCGCCTGATGGGCGACTACTTCCGCCAGCGCGCCGACGGGCGCGACCCCGTTTTCCACCGCTCCATGCTGCCTGAGATAGAGGCCGACATCGAGTGCTGGGATGAGGCATCCGCGGAGCGTGTCCACGACAACTGAACAGGCAACGACCGCCCAAAAGGTTGTTTTTCATGGCCTCTTCCTGACCATTTTTTGTTTTCCTCGGCAAAAATTTCAGAAAAAAGTCTCAACTATACATTTTTCAACGTATCTTTCTGAACGACAGATAATTGCAGTGTGTATAGCGCACTATTCCCCACCCTTGACTATACATGGTTTTGGCCATTTTCATGTTATTTTCTACACTTTAGGATTCCAAGTGTTGGCAGAGAAATACCACCCCCAGTTTTTTCGGGGGCAGTAAACTCGGTATTTTGTCGCCATTTTTTATACAAAATCTCCGTGAGTTTCGGCAAAAAAGCGCCACTTTAGAACGAAAAAGCGCCACTTTAGGAAAATTACTCCGTGAGTTTTGGAAAATACTCCGTGAGTTTTGGGCAAAACTCCATGAGTTTTTCCCGAAACTCACCTACTAAACCTAACTTACCTACCCCGCCTGCCGTTCACCCAACTCTTAACCTCCAGAAATGGGGGTGGTATTTCTCTGCCAACACTTGGAATCCTAAAGTGTAGAAAATAACATGAAAATGGCCAAAACTATGTATAGTTGGGGTGGAAAATACACCAACTATACATACCATAACATTCTACTTCTCAATTGGTTATGCGTATTTATGTATAGTCTGGCATTTTTTCCAAAAAAATTGGAGAAGGTAATAATACATGAGATGCCACGAATGAGTTATCCTACTGCTGTGTTAGTGCCTTTGCTTATTCCTTCACCTTGCTGACAAACTCTGCAGGAGTCAATACAAGGATGTCAAAATCTTGGAATCCCTTTTTGTCGCGAGTGATGATTAAGTCGGGATGATACGGCAGTGCCGACAAATATTGCACTGCATCTTCGTAATCGTATGGCTTCATATTTGCTGCCTTTTCTAAAATGCTTGCATCAACATTACTTATAGTGAACATATGCAACATTTCCTTTATCTGCTTCAAGACAGCTTTTCCGTCATAGTGCTTTGGAAGCACGTATGCGCAATTCACAATGCTGATTGACGAAATAATGCCAATTAAATAACCGTCATCCACCATTGAAAAGATAGCAGCAGCATCTTGAAAGAAACCTTCTCGCATTGCCAAATGGTCAAGCAGAACATTGGTGTCTATCAATGCTTTTATTTGTTCCATCTCGCCCAGCGTTCTTCAATTTCTTTTTCCAAATCGGCATCATCGGTGAGTGTACCTAAAGCCATTGCCATCACCTTTTCCGAAGGCACATAGTCCTTCGGTATCTTTGGAAATACAAGTTCCTTTTTCTGATCTCCTTTCTCTATGTTTTCCGCAGCCTCCATTAAATGACTCGCCAGCCAACGCTGATTAGTTGCTGTCAGTGAAAGCCCTTGCAGATAGCTCCAGAGGTTGTTAAGTGCTGCTGTATTCATATTTTTTTGATTATGTTTTGATGCTGCAAAGATACAAACAATCTCAGAAATCACCAAATTTTTCCCTGATTTTCGTTTACGCACCGAGTATCACATAGGCTTAATCATTGATTCAATAAAGTTTATTTCTTC
>JAFLSH010000184.1 GCA_022511055.1 Prevotella sp.
CCACAACCTTCTGATCCGTAGTCAGATGCTCTATTCAGTTGAGCTACGGAACCATTCCGTTTTTGCGGTTGCAAAGGTACGCACTTTTTCCCAATTGACCAAACTTTTCACGAACTTTTTTCAAAAAAAGTGCTTTTGGGCAAGGTTTTGGAGATTTTTGGGCAAGCATTCAAGGCTTTTTCAGTTGTTTTGCCGCCAAAATGAAATATTTTTCGTAACTTTGCAACGCAATTTCAAGGTATTTGCAACGTAATTTCGAAGCATTCATAACGCAATCTCAAGGCATTTGCAACGTAAACTCAAGATAAGAATATGTATTTCACTGGTATTATCATAGCCGTAGCCACTTTTCTCACCATAGGTCTATGGCACCCGATAGTCATTAAGGCAGAATACCGCTGGGGCACCAGGCCGTGGATAGTCTTCGGGCTGGTTGGCATCATTTGCATTGTTGCCGCGCTCTTTATCGAGAACGCGATTGCCTCTGCCGTGGTTGGCGTGTTCGGCGCATCGGCTCTCTGGGGCATCGGCGAGATTTTCTCGCAAAAGAAGCGCGTTGAGAAGGGATGGTTTCCCATGAATCCCAAGCGCCGCCATGAGTATCAACCCATTGACACCAACGAAAAGCCCTGACCTGCCTGTTCCGGCAAGGGCATCTGTGACACGATGAAGACACTGCTGATTCTGGTCGGCAAGACCACTGACAAACACTTCCAGGCAGGCATCAGCGACTATGCGGAGCGCATTGGCCACTACATGCCTTTCGACATTGTGACCATACCCGAGTTGAAAAACACGAAAAACTTGTCGGAAGAGCAACAGAAAGTGGCGGAGGGCGAGCTGATTCTGCGGCAAACCCAGCCTTCTGACACCGTAGTGCTGCTCGATGAGCATGGCCATGAGTTCCGAAGCATAGAGCTGGCCCGCTGGCTGGAACAGAAACGGAACACGGCCCGCCGGCTCGTATTCGTTATCGGCGGCCCATACGGATTCTCGCCAGCTGTCTATCAGCGCGCCAACGAACAGCTGTCGCTATCGCGCCTTACGTTCTCGCACCAGATGGTACGGTTAGTGTTTACCGAGCAGATTTACCGCGCCTGTACAATCATCAAGGGTGAGCCCTACCACCACGAGTAAGGCTCACCCCTTTCGGCTCTTTAAAGCACAGACTTACAAGTCGTTATAGTTCTGTACGGAGAACGTTGTAGTCTGCATGTTCCCCGTCTCATAGCCCCGCTTCAGCCACCGCTTGCGCTGCTCGCTTGTTCCGTGCGTAAACGATTCGGGCGTGGCTCTTCCCTGCGCTTTCTTCTGCAACCAGTCATCGCCAATGGCCTTGGCCAGTTCCAGACCCTTTTCCAAGTCGCCGTACTCCATGGAGTGATTCATTCGGTCTTCATAGTGCGCCCACACGCCAGCATAGTAGTCGGCTAACAATTCCAGCCTGACACTCAGCTGATTGGCCGTTACCTTATCCGTCTGATTCATAGCCTGGTGGGTCTTGGCGAGTGTTCCTGTCAGATACTCCACATGGTGCCCAATCTCGTGGGCTATCACGTAGGCATAGGCAAAGGTGTTGCCTTCAACGCCCAGTTGCCGCTTCATCTGCGTGAAGAACGACAAGTCGATATAGAGTTTCTGGTCGCCCGAGCAATAGAACGGGCCGACGGCAGCCGTGGCCGAGCCGCAGGCCGAGTTGACCTGATTGGTAAACAGCACCAGCGTTGGCGGAGTGTACGTGCCGCCTATCTGCCGGAACACTTCTGTCCACACATCTTCGGTTGATGCCAGAATCTTCTTGCAGTCAGAGGCCAGCGCCTGTTCCTCTTCCGTAAACTCCTGTTCGCCGATGGTCTCGGTCTGCTGGGTCATCTCCTGCTGAAGCACATTAGTCACTACATCGCCCAGGTTGCCACCCTGCATGAAGGTCATCAGGGCAATCAAGATGATGCCACCCAAGCCGCCGCCCAGACCGAGCTTTGTGCCGGTACTCATTCCGCGACGGTCTTCTACATTCGAGCTTTCTCTTCTTCCGTCTAATCTCATAAAAACTGGTTTTAGTTTGAATTTGTTGACAAAGATAAGAAAAAAAGGCGAGACTGCGGCTATATTTTGAGAATATTAACGCAGGGAGGGAGTTTTTTGAGGGGGAGGAGACGGCGGGATTTGGGTAGGTGTGGTAGGTATAGTAGGTGTGGTAGGTGCAGTAGGTGCGGTAGAGAGATGGGCGGGGCGGCGACAGCCTATTGGAGCGGTAGCGCCGAGAATGTCTTGCGAGCCTTGGCGTAATACTGCCACAAAACGGAGAATGAGAAGCGCTCGGGGATGGGCTGCTGCACACACGACTGCTGGATGGCCTGGCGGTCGGCAGCGAAGTCGCTGCGCCAACGGCGATAGGCACGGCGGGCGCGGAAGACTGCGCAGAAGTCGCCCCAGTTGCGCTTCAGCAACAGCATCTCGAATGCTGCCAGATAGTCTAACAGCCAGCGGACACGCATAACACGGCGCAACTCGCCATCGGGCAGGCATTTGTAGAGCATGGTCAGGTTGTTGCGGAAGTTCAGGAATGTCTTCATGGGATTCGACTTCGGCAACGTGCCGCCACCCACATGGTAGACATAGCTGTCGGGCAGGCAGACTATCCGCCGGCCGCGCAGCCGCAGGCGCCAGCAGAGGTCAATCTCCTCGTTATGGGCAAAGAAACGGCCATCGAGCCCGCCTGCCGCCCAATAGTCGGCCGCCCGCACCATCAGCGCAGCACCACTCGCCCAGAGTATATCCTGCACATAGTCGTACTGCCCGTTATCGCGCTCTACCGTGTCGAAAATGCGCCCCCGACAGAAGGGGTAGCCATAGCGGTCGAGAAATCCCCCACAGGCACCGGCATACTCAAACTGGTCATGGTCAGAGGCGCTGAGCAGCTTCGGCTGACAGGCCGCCACCTCTGGATGGACATCCATGTACTCGACCAGGGGCTGCAGCCAGTGGTGGGTCACCTCAATATCACTGTTGAGCAGCAGGTAGTACTCGGCATCAATCTGCCGCAGCGCACGGTTATAGCCATCGGCAAAGCCCCAGTTGCGTTCCAGCTCTATCAGCCGGCACTCCGGGAAATGGGTGCGCAGCATGTTCAGGGAGTCATCAGTCGAGGCGTTGTCAGCCACATAGACCGCCGCCTCATCACGCGAATAGGTGAGAACCGCAGGCAGGTACTTGTGCAGCATGTCTGCCCCGTTCCAGTTGAGAATGACTATTGCCAGTTTTTCCATCTTGCCATGTCGTTTATATGATGGTGGCCAGCAGGGCCGTTCTGTCATGGTTGAACGCGGTCAGCCGCACCCGCACCAGCTGGTTGTCGAGCGACGGGTCGGCCACCGCCGGCGGCAGCTCTACGCGCACGTAGTTGCGGGTGAAACCGTGCATGGCCTTGCCGCGCGGTGCTTTCTCGAACAGCACCTCTGCTTCGTGGCCGATGTGGCGGGCATAGAAAGCCTCGGTCTTCTGGTCAGACAGCGCCAGCAGCCGCTTCGAGCGCAGCTTCTTGTCGCGGTCGGCCACCACATAGTCTATCTTCAGCGCAGCCGTGCCCGGCCGCTCCGAATAGGGGAACACGTGCAGCTGCGTGATGTCGAGCGACTGCAGGAAGTCATAGGTCTCCTCGAAGCACTCCGGCGTTTCGCCGCGACACCCCACCATGACATCTACGCCGATAAAGGCATCGGGCATGGCCGCCTTCACGCGCCGTATCTTGTCGGCAAAGAGCTGCGAGTCATAGTGCCGGTGCATCAGCCGCAACACCGTGTCGCTGCCGCTCTGCAAGGGTATGTGGAAATGGGGCATGAAGGCGCGGCTGCTGGCACAATAGTCTATCAGCTCATCAGACAGCAGGTCAGGCTCAAGACTGCTGATGCGGAAGCGGCAGATGCCCTCGACCTGGTCCAGCGCCCGCACGAGGTCGATGAAGCGCTCGCCCGTGGTCTTGCCAAAGTCGCCGATGTTCACGCCAGTCAGCACTATCTCGCGGCCACCCTCGGCCGCCGCCTGGCGCGCCTGCTCCACAAGGGAGGCAACACTCGGGTTGCGGCTGAAGCCGCGGGCATAGGGGATGGTGCAATAGGTGCAGAAGTAGTCGCAGCCATCCTGTACCTTCAGGAAATAGCGGGTGCGGTTGCCGCGCGAGCAGCTGGGGGCAAAGCTCCTGATGTCCTTGGTCTTCTGACGGAAAGCCACGCCCGCCGATGTTCCCCCGGCGGCGCGGGCGACAAAGGCATCAGAGAGAAACTGCACGAGGTTGGCCTTCTCATCAGACCCCAGCACGAGGTCGACACCCTCTATCCGGCTGACGGCCTCTGCCTCAAGCTGGGCGTAGCACCCTGTCACCACTACGAAGGCCCCGGGGTGGTTGCGCACCATGCGGTGGATGGCCTGCCGACACTTGTGGTCGGCCACCTCGGTGACCGAGCAGGTATTGATGAGGCAGATGTCGGCCTGCTCGCCTTTCTGGGCGGCCACGACCCCGAGTTCCTGCAACATCTTGGCAAATGCGGAGGTCTCGGCGAAGTTCAGCTTGCACCCAAGGGTGAAGTAAGCGGCTTTTTTGCCCTGAAAGGCAGAACTGTCAATCATCTCGTAAAATCAGTCTCTTTGTTTGCGGCCACAAAGATACACATTTTTTCCCTAATCTTGCGCTTTTTTCGCAATTATTCGCAGAAGGGCAAAAAAGTATCATTTTTTAACATTTGATAAATGCTTGATTTTCAAATACTTACAAAAATGTTACAAAAAGTGTCGTAAAAAAAATCAAAAAAAAGATACATCGTATTGAAAAAATGCCTAACTTTGCACCGTTTTAATAAACTAATGATTGTTTTACAGATTTAAAAAAAGCTTAGAAAAATGAAGAAATTGGTATTTATGTTCGTAGCTGTTGCAGCTATTTCATTCGCATCTTGCGGTGGTAACCAGAATCAGCAGGCTGCTCCTGAGGCAGAAGTTGACGAAGTAATCGAGGAAGTTGCTGACAGCCTGGCTGGCGACTCTATTCCTGCTGACAGCGGAGTTGTTGCTGAAGAGGTTGTTGAGTAATCCTCTGCTTGCAATTAGCTATTAAGGAAAAAGTGACCGCTGGGCGAGAGTCCAGCGGTCATTGTTTTTCTCTGGCAATTATATACTATTAGCCCCCAATGGGAAATGATGTATATTTATACAAAAACGAGCAGTTGTTTGACTGCTCGTTTATAGTATAGGTTTGACCGTACCACCCACAAGATTTCTCTTGGTATTAAAAGGCATTACTAAGCCGTTCGCAGCATCAAACCTATTTATCAGTTGCAAATTTACAATAAATATCTGTAAGAAACAAATATTTTGCGATATTTATTGTTAAATTCGTTATAATGACATCAGAAAAGTGTATAAACATTACAAAAAGGGCAATAAAAATGTCTGCCTATAGTAATGCTACGCAGCTAATATCGTCGCCTGCACAGGCAGTCGCCTGACGGCCCTGTCCGCCCGCAGTCGCCCCCGTAGTACTTAAAGGCAAACTCCTTTGCACCGCAAAAAACTCACGGACTATTGCCAAAAACGCCGTGACTTTTGAAAAATACTCCATGAGTTTTGGCAAAAAAGCGCCAC
>JAFLSH010000185.1 GCA_022511055.1 Prevotella sp.
CCCAAAAAGAGAATAGTAATGCAAACGTTTGCACCACAAAAAGTCGGAATAAATGGCGCGGCCGATGCCTAACAGGCAGGAAAATTGTAACTTTGTGGCATAACAATAGCTAACAAAACGCTTATGAAACTGCTTTTTAACCTGGAATACCAAGTAACATTCGGCGAAGAACTGGTGCTGAACGTACTGACAGCAGGCAAGGTTGAGCCGCACAAGATGGAAACGCTCAACGGAAAAGACTGGACTTGCGAATTGTCGAAATCAGTGAAGGACTATACGCACATCGACTACTATTACAGCGTGGTGCGCGGCGAGCAGACCGCCCGCCGCGAGTGGCTGACAGAGCCTCACCGGCTGGAACTGTCGGCCACGAAGGGGGCACGATACACGGTCTATGACCACTGGCTCGACATACCAGAGGATGCCTACATGTACTCATCGGCATTCACGGAGTGCGTGGCGCGGCGCAGCCGGAAGCCAAGCGCGCCGACAGACTACCAGCGCACCATCAGGCTGAAGGTGCGCGCCCCGCAGCTGGCGGCAGGCGAGTGCCTGGCGCTGGTCGGCGGCGAGCAGGCGCTGGGCCAGTGGAACGCCCAGCTGGCGCTGCCAATGACCGAACACACGGACAACGAGTGGGTGGTCAGCTTAGATGCCGACACACTGCCGCACTGCTTCGAGTTCAAGTTCGTGATACTGAGCGAATTGCCCGAGGCAGCACCCGTCTGGGAGAACGGCATGAACCGCACGCTCATGCAGCCCGACATGGAGCCAGGCGAGGTGGTGGTCTACGAACTGCCGCAGGCTTACTTCCCGGTCTATCCGTGGAAGGGGGCGGGCACGGTCATCCCCATCTTCTCGCTGCGCAGCGAGGGCAGCTTCGGCGTGGGCGACTTCGGCGACCTGAAGCTGATGATTGACTGGTGCGCCAAGACCAACCAGCGCATACTCCAGGTGCTGCCCATCAACGATACCAACATCACCCACACGTGGCAAGACTCCTACCCCTATAACAGCATCAGCATCTACGCGCTGCACCCGCAGTACTGCGACCTGCGCCAGCTGCCGCCACTCAAGGACAAGGCGGCAGCCGCCAAGTTCGAAGCCCTGCGCCAGAAGCTGAACGCGCTGCCGCAGATAGACTACGAACTGATGTTCACGGCCAAGATGGACTACCTGAGAGCGGTGTTCCAGCAGGAGTGGGCGGCCGTTCAGCGGCGCGACAGCTACAAGCGCTTCTTCGAGCAGAACAAGGAGTGGCTCGTGCCCTACGCAGCATTCTGCTACTTCCGCGACCTCCACGGCACGGCCACCTTCTCTGAGTGGCCCGAAGGGGCTACGCTGAAGGCCACGCAGAGCCCGGGCTTCAAGGGCAAGAAGGAGTTGCAGTTCTGGTACTATGTGCAGTACAACCTGGACTGGCAGATGCGGGCCGCCCACGAGCATGCCCGCCAGCAGCGGGTCATACTGAAGGGCGACATCCCCATCGGCATCAGCCGCGATGGCGTGGAAGCCTGGGTAGAGCCGAAATACTTCAACCTGAACGGGCAGGCCGGCGCGCCGCCAGATGCCTTCTCGACCGATGGGCAGAACTGGGGATTCCCCACCTACAACTGGGAAGAGATGCTGAAAGACGGCTGCCAGTGGTGGGTGCGCCGCTTCCGCAAGATGCAGGAGTACTTCGATGCCTATCGCATAGACCACGTGCTGGGCTTCTTCCGCATCTGGGAGATACCCGTGCCCGAGAAGTCGGGGCTAACGGGGCAGTTCTCGCCGGCCCTGGGCATGAGCCGAGAGGAGATAGAAGCCTACGGCATCAGCGGCCATGAAGACCTGTTCCTGGTCGACCACCAGCGCGCCGACCGCTGGCACCCGCGCATCGCCGTGCAGTTCCAGGAAGCCTACCTGAGCCTGACCGATGACGAGAAGTTCAGCTTCAACCGCCTGTATAACGACTACTTCTACCGCCGCAACAACCAGTTCTGGTACCAGGAGGCCATGAAGAAGCTGCCGCGGCTGACACAGGCCACGCGCATGCTCGTCTGTGCCGAAGACCTCGGCATGGTGCCCGAGTGCGTGCCCTGGGTGATGAACGAGCTGCGCATACTCTCGCTGGAAATCCAGTCGATGCCGAAAGACCCGAGCGTGAGATTCGGCCAGCTGTCGAGAAATCCCTACCGCTCGGTCTGCACCATCTCCACCCACGACATGCCGACCCTGCGGCAGTGGTGGGATGAGGATTTGCAGCAGACACAGGACTACTATAACACCATGCTCTACCGCGGCGGCGAAGCCCCGCACCCGCTGCCGGGCTGGCTGGCCAGGGACATTGTGAGCCAGCACCTAAGCTCGCCCTCCATGCTCTGCCTGCTGTCCTTCCAGGACTGGGTGAGCATTGACGAGAAGCTGCGCCTGCCCGATGCCAATGCCGAGCGCATCAACATTCCCGCCAACCCGCGCCACTACTGGCGCTACCGCATGCACCTCACGCTGGAACAGCTGATGGCGGAAGAGGCATTCAACTATGAAGTGGCGGCGCTTATCACGCAGAGCGGCAGAAAGTAAAGGGCCACACACCGAGGATTACAAACCGAACAGACAATGATTATGGAGACAAGAAGACTGATTTCCGCCGTCAAGACGGCATGGGCGCTGCTGCCCGTGTGCCTGCTGGCCTGCCTGCCGGCGGCCGCCGGCAGCGTGAAGTCGCCCAACGGCAACATAGAGCTGCGCTTCTCCGTGGACAACACGGGCCGCCCCGTCTACGAAATGACGTATAAAGACCGCGCAGTAGTGAAACCTTCGCACCTCGGCCTCGAGCTGGCCAAGGACAAGCATGCCTCGAAAGGCGAGAACGAGACCGACCTGATGGATGGCTTCCGCGTGGTGAAGGAAGAGGTCAGCGAGTTCGATGAGACATGGCAGCCCGTGTGGGGCGAGACACGCGACATTCGCAACCACTACAACGAGCTGGCCGTTACGCTCCGCCAGGAACTCAAGGTCAAGGGCGGCGGCCCGGGCGCGGCGCTGGTGCCGCAGGTGCGCACGATAGTCATCCGCTTCCGCGTGTACGATGATGGCATGGGGCTGCGCTATGAGTTTCCGCAGCAGCCGGAGCTGAACTATTTCCTGATAAAAGAAGAGCGCACCGAGTTTGCCATGGCCGGAGACCATACGGCCTGGTGGCTGCCGGGCGACTACGACACACAGGAGCAGATGACACAGCAGACCAGGCTCTCGGAAATCCGCGGCCGCTTCAACACGGCGGTCAACTGGGGCAACTCTTCCGTGGCAGTGTTCTCGGAAACGGGTGTGCAGACCGCATTGCAGATGAAAACGGCCGATGGGCTGTACATCAACATCCACGAAGCGGCCTGCCTGGACTACGCCACCATGCACCTGGAGCTGGTAGATGCCGAGACAAAGGCACTGACAACCAAGCTCTACGGCGGCAGCAACGCCTACACGCCCGCCCCCACCCCGTCGCCGTGGCCGCTGCCGGCTCCGCTGACCTTTGTCAGCCACCTGACACCTGATGCCACCGGGCTGAAGGGCGCCATGCAGACCCCGTGCGAAACGCCGTGGCGCACGGTGATGGTCAGCGATGATGCGCGCGATATGCTGTCGTCAAATCTCATACTGAATCTCAACGAGCCGTGCAAGCTCGAAGACACCAGCTGGATTCACCCCACCAAGTACTGCGGCGTGTGGTGGGAGATGATAGTCGGAAAGTCCAGCTGGAACTACACTAACGACTATCCAAGCATCAAGCTCGACCAGATTGACTGGAGCTGCGTAAAGCCCAACGGCCGCCACGCCGCCAACAACGAGAAGGTGAAGCGCTACATAGACTTCGCCGCCAAGAACGGACTTGATGAGGTGCTGGTCGAAGGCTGGAACGTGGGCTGGGAAGACTGGGCCAACATGTGGAAGCGTGATGTCTTTGACTTCGTGACCCCCTACCCTGACTTCGACATCAAGATGCTCAACGACTATGCCCACGCCAAGGGCGTGAAGCTGCTGATGCACCACGAGACCTCATCGAGCAGCCAGAACTATGAGCGCCACCTGAAGGAAGCCTACGAACTGATGAACAAGTACGGATATGATGCCGTAAAGACCGGCTACGTGGGCGATATCATTCCCCGCGGCGACCACCACTACTCGCAGTCGATGAACAACCACTACCTTTACGTCATCCAAGAGGCTGCCAAGCACCATGTCATGGTGAACTCGCACGAGGCTACACGCCCCACCGGCCTGTGCCGCACCTATCCCAACCTGGTGGGCGGCGAGTCGGCCCGCGGAACGGAGTATGAGGCTTTCGGCGGCAACAATCCCGACCACACTTGCATCTTGCCATTCACCCGCTTGCAGGGCGGCCCCATGGACTACACGCCGGGCATCTTCGAGACCCGGCTGGAGAACTGGAGCGACAACACTTCGTGGGCGCGCATCACCATTGCCGGCACACTGGCCCTCTACCTGACCATGTACTCGCCGCTCCAGATGGCTGCCGACCTGCCCGAGCATTACGAGCAGTATGATGATGCCTTCCAGTTCATACGCGATGTGGCCTGCGACTGGGATGACAGCCGCTATCTCGAAGCCGAGCCTGGCGACTACATCACCGTGGCACGCAAGGCGAAGGGAACTGACAACTGGTTTGTGGGCGGCAAGTGCGATGAGCAGGGGCACCAGTCGGTCATTAAGCTCGATTTTCTTGACAAGGGCCGCCAGTACGACTGTACTATCTACGCCGATGCCAAGGATGCCCACTACGAGACCAACCCGAAGGCATACGTGATAACCAAGAAGGTAGTCAAGGCCGGGCAGACACTCAGGCTGACCGAAGCGCCCGGCGGCGGCTTCGCCATATCGCTGATAGCCAGGTAAAAGCCCGACAGCCCGAGATGGTCATCAGCTTCTGGCGCCGCCTGCTCGATGTTGTCTCTCCCCGCTCGTGCGTGGTCTGCGGTGGCAGGCTGACCGTCAGCGAAGAAGTGCTGTGCGGCCGCTGCAACCTGCATCTGCCGCGAACAGGCTTCCATCTGAACGCCTATGAGAACGAGCTGGCCCGGATGTTCTGGGGCAAGATAGCCGTGGAACGCGCATCGGCGCTGTTCTATTTTGAGTCGCATGCCGAGACTGCCAACATTCTCTACGAACTGAAATACAAAGACCATCCCGAAATCGGCGAGGTCATGGGGCGTATCACGGCGCATGAGCTGCGCGAGAGCGGTTTCTTCGATGGCATTGACGTTATCGTGCCCGTACCGCTGACCCGCCAGCGCGAGCGGCAGCGCGGCTACAACCAAAGTCTGCTGTTGGCGCGCGGCATTAGCGGCGTAACGGGTCTGCCCGTACTCGACAAGGTGGTGGCGCGCACCACCTTCACCCAAAGTCAGACACAGATGGGGCGCTGGGAGCGCCGCGAGAACGTGGAAGGTGCTTTCCGCCTGGTCAATGCCGCCCCGCTGCAAGGCCGGCACATACTATTGGTCGATGACGTAATAACCACCGGCGCCACCATGACCGCCTGCGCCAAGGAGCTGCTCCGCGCACCCGGCTCGAA
>JAFLSH010000186.1 GCA_022511055.1 Prevotella sp.
TTGCGCACCTCCATTCTCTGCTCTGTATCGTTGATTGTTACGATGTTATGTGGGGTAGTTCCCATTTTTGATGGCGCAATGAAGAGTGTGTTGTCAAGTGCCGAGAAATCTTTTGCCGTACTATGGATTCGGCTCTGTGATTGTTCTTCCCATTGCAGCAGCTGCTCGTTGTCTGTGCGTTCCATATGGAAGGGCATGCCTATGTTGAACAAGTCTTGGTCTTCACTTTCGCCCAGAACCTGAATAACATTGGCAAACCCTACAGAGCGGAACCAATTAAGATCGATACTGCCATTCCTACCCTCTTTCGGAGCCAGGATAAGTATTTCGCGGGCACGGGTCACTCCCACATACAGCAAACGTGCGGCTTCGGCTTTACTTTGTTCCAACATGCTATCCCAGAGCGGATGCTGCTGTAGCCTTGATACGATAGCATTCTTAACATCTCCACTTGTTCCATAAATATTGCGCACCAATGAAATGGTCATAGGCGGATTGGTGTTTTCTGCGGTTGGCTGTTGGTCACGGTGGGGGTGGCAGCCCAGCATGTTCTTTGTGGCAATGTTGGCCGCATCGGAGGCATTTCGCTCAAGCGACAACATAATGACAACTTTCCACTCCAAGCCTTTCGACTTGTGGTAGGTGTAAAGGTACACGCCATTTTCGTTGGCTGCACTATTCTGTTTCTTGCCAGTGAAAAATTCAATGAAACCACTTACGGTGGCGGGTTGTGCTATCTTGGTGGAATAGTCTTCATACTTTCTTGCCAAGTCAATGAATGCTTGCAGGTTTGCTTCCTCGGCCTGGGCGTTCTCCCAGCTTTGTACGACAGCATATAGGTCGAGTTCGATGACAAGGGTTTCCACGAGTGCGCTGATGCTCTGATGGCTCAGCAAGTTGGTGGCATACTCCTGGTCTTCATTAGATTTGAAACTGCGGAGTTGGGCTAATCGTTTTAAAATGGGAATGTCTTCTAAATAAGAAGACTCGTTATTACTTAGATAATCAAGGCGATGCTCAATGATTTCTGTTACATGATAGCCTGGTGATGTGAGATATGCAACTTCTGCACGTGCCAGCTGATTAGATGGGGTGGTGACAAGTGTTAGTAACGCTTTCAGTAGCCGGCCGGCGCGTGACTCCTTAATATCGCTTGCTTCGCGGCATACAGGCACCTTCAGTTTCTTCAATTCCTCAGCCAGTTTGTCAAGATGGCTGTTCTCACAAGCCAACACAGCAATATCTTTAGGGTTAATCTTTTCGCGTAAAATCAGCTGTTGAATCTGAAGGGCAAGTGCTTCATCTTTGTCATATGGCCATAAACGTAGCGGATGCTTAACGTCAGCAGTGTTCCCGTTTTCACTTGGCATGGTCAGTTGGATTTCCTCTTCTGGCATTTGTTTGAAAATTTCCGTGAAGATGGCATTTGAGAATTTGACCAGTGGCTCCACCGACCGATAAGAGTGTTTCAAAGTCTCTTTGATTTCTATGCTGTCGGCAACGGCGCTTGTCAGCTCGGCGTCCGCCCCCCGGAATCCATAGATAGCTTGTTTCTTATCGCCCACATAGCAAGTATTGAGTAAAGAAGAAAGTTTCTGGAATATCCGTACCTGTATGGGGTTGGAATCTTGAAACTCATCGACAAAGAGGTGGGTATAGTTCGAGCGGATATCTTGCTGCACTTCTGGCATATCAAGTAATAAAAGGAACATCTCTTCCATATCGTTAAAGTCAATCAGGTGATGTTCATCTTTATACTGCCGATACTTCTCCTGCCAACGATTGGCAAGACTGAATATCAGAGAAGCATATGCTCTTTGGTCTTTTGCATTTTCCTCCGTGAAAATTGTTGCCTCCGCCAGACTTATGGATAGGCGTTTTGTGGCTTCTGTTCCCTTGCAACGGTCTTTTGCAATGCTTTCCAAATCTGTTAGCTCTTCGATGGAAAGATTACGGTCTTTAAAAGAATTGATGCTTCCCTGTTGTTTTTTTGCCTTCGGTGTTTGCATTACGCCACGAAGCGCCTCACCAATTTCGGTAATACAATTTTGGGCGTCTTTTTGTATCGTTGAATCTTTTTTTGGCTCCAAGCATTTGATGAAACTCTCTGTACGCTCTTTGAGACTTTTCCTCAGTTGCTCCTCATCGATGCCATACCACTGCATGAAGTCAAGTACCTTACCGAGATCTTTTTTCCAGAACTCATAATTGATGCCAGATTTACGCTCTTGGGAATCATGTGTAATATTGTAGGTTTTAGCATATTTAAACAGGAATTCCCGGTCTTCTTGGGTAAGCAGATTCAAGAGTGAATGGTCACGATAAAGCTCAAGTTCTTCTTCTTCCATGGCAGCGGCATCTGGCATAATGCCCAGCAAGTACCAATATTTGGAAAGAAAAGTGTTTGCCACGGAGTGAATGGTGCCGATAAGGGCGCGTTCCATCTGTTGGGCTTCACGGTGAAGCCCAATGTTGATGAGTTCCTTCTTGGCTTTCTCGCGCAGTTCCTGTGCTGCCGCCTTAGTGAAGGTAGTCATGATAACTTGGTCAGGAATTAGCATCTTGTCGCGGACCATCTTGGCCACATCGGTTGTAATTCTGTATGTTTTGCCAGAACCTGCTCCGGCAGTGATGAATGTCTTTTTCATAATGCTCTTCATGTTTTTTTAGATAGTAAAACATTTATAGTCGGAATACAAGTTCTCAACTTTGGTTGGATTTTTTGTATCGCTACTTTCTAAGGGATACACGTTTTCGGCCTTGTCATACTCAATTTCATTGATAGGCATATTGTCGGCAGTCTCTATTCTTCCGTTGTCGATTTCCTTACGCCTTTCAGCGTAGCCATTTCGTAGCTGCTCCATCAAGTCTGCTTCGTAGGCAGGCTCAATCGTAATTTTCTCGACATTCGTAAATTCATCTGTAGTCAGCAATGTGCCGGCTGGCATGCTAAAATAGGCAGTACGCACAGCTTGTGGATGGTCTTGGCTGTTCTTCATCAGCATGGCTTGGTAGATGGCTAATTGCAGGGCGCGGTTTTTCTCCAACACGGTTTTGAACTTATCTTTCTTCGTGGCCCATTTCAGGTCAAACACCACTTCATTGCCGCCTTTGTCACGCAAGACCATGTCAAGATATCCCTGAATGACAACGTTCCCTTGCAGCCCTAAGTCGTGTTCTTCCTTTTGTTCACATTTGACGACTGTCAGCCCGTTTCCCTGAATGATGTCAGCCAGCTTACCAACACATTCCCTGAGTTGATATTTTAGCCGTTCTTTGTCCAAATGACGTTCTGGAAGCAACAGCAATGCGCCTTTCCTGACAAGTGCCCTGTGAAAAGCCTGCTCATATTGCCGTATGACAAAGCTATTGAGCGCCTCATTGCCCCTGTCAGCAGTAAAGAGATGCTCAATGACTTCATGAGCAACGTTGCCGTATGTCGTATGCAACTTGATTTCTGTCGCGTTGGCATCAGTGAACTGGAGCATGTAGCGCATGAAGTAGTCAAACGGATTTTGCAGCAGTTTCTCCAGTGATGAGTAACTTTCCGTTTCTCGCCAGCTGAATGGGTGCTTCTCGGCATCGAACTGTATTTCCCGGTTGTCTTCCTCGCGGTGGTTGTTGATGATTTCTATCTCCTTGGTTGCCAGACTTTCATATAGTTCATCTCCGTTTTCTTTGTTGCTGACGAAGGGCAGCTGGTAATACAAAGGGTGCGTAGAGAGTTTGGCGGCTCCCTGTTGTTCACACGTTATGACGGTCAGCTTCTTGGTTGTCATGTATATCGGACTTGCCATCAGCAGATTGGCAAGGTCACTTTCATTCTGTTTATTCCAGTACAGGATGCCATGCTCTTTCAGTTGCTCCAGTTCGTGGTTTGAGAGGAAATCGGTGGAGAGGGCAGCAGAAATGTCGCCATAGAAATCACACCAGATGGTATTTTCTGCCCTGCTAATCATGTTGGCTGGTTGGCTGATGATGCACCTGCTGCCTACTTGGGCATTGTAGAGCGCAAAGTCTCCATCTTCATACAGCGACTGCGCCCATTGAATCAGTGTACTGAATGACAATTCTCCTTCGGTTAGCTTGTCAATCTGACTGAGCAGCGCATCAGTCATTTCTGCCACTTTCGTCAGCTGTGCAATACGGGCATCGCGTGGCTTTGTACCGCTGATTGTGGTGGCACGTTTGGCTGCATAGGAGCTGATGGCTTTCAGGAATTTTGACAGGCTTGGCGTGTTCAGCTGGTCAGACTCCTCCGCCAATGCCTGTGCGCTGTCATTGTCTCGCAGGTCAAACGGCAGATATTCGGTATAATTCTTCTTGCGTTGCTCTTTGCTCTTTTTGGACATAGTCTCGCTATTTTCCGTGCAGAACTCCCTTTCCACATAGTCGTTGATGCACTCCTGTACCTTTTCGTTGCAGAAACCGCCTTCGCTCACAATTACTTTGGCCAGTTCCCGGCGCAGCTGCCAGTCAAGCGGGCACTCTGGCAGAAAGAGATATTGCAGGAGTGCGTTCACGTTGAGTGGGCGCTGGAACAATTGGATGGCTAACAGAAACATCTGCGTAATCTGCGGGTTGGCATCTTTCATCTCGCTGCCGCCAACTGGCTTGCCAAAGGCGTGAAGCCAGTTGTCCAGCCGTTTGTTGTTGCTGTTAATCCACACATGATACTCCTGTGCTTGCTGCTGTGCCAGCCAGGCTTCAGCTTTCCATTGTTGCGAGAAGTGTATCTCTGTGATGGTTTCGGGTCTCGCTTCTGGGGTGTGCGCATTCTCGGCAATGGTAACGCCTAAGGATTTCAGGTTGTTAAGCAGTGGTTGAATGTAGTCAGGCAGAAGCTCTTGCCGACAGGGTATCTCGATTGTCAGTTCCTGATAGGCCGAGGGTGTCTTTACACTCCCAGAGACCATTAGCTGTACCCGCTCGTTCAACTTTGCCAATAGTGCCGCCCAGCCGTTATCAGTAAACAGTGAGTCAATCTTGGCCAGCGCGTTAAGTCTTCCGCAGTCTGTCAAGCTGGTGTTGCAGTTCCAGCCCCACATGGAAAGGTTGTCGCGCCACCGCAGCAAAGTCTTGGCGATGCTCATACTGTCAATCAGGATGCTCCTGTGGAAAATATTGTCGCCGTTTTGCTTGTCATACCCCAGGAGGGCTTGGTGATAGGCTGTCAGACGTTCCGGGAAAGAGTCCAGTTGTTGGTGTATACCAGCATGCAGGGCTAATTGGCTCAGCAGCCCTTGGGTTTCCAGCACCTGAACGTCTAAAGCCACGCATTGTTCTTGCATGTTCAGGAAGTAGTTCCCGCTGTAAAAAGGACAATAAATAATTTTCATAATGAGTATTAAGTTTTTAGATTTTTTCTTGATTTCCTATTTTGGTTGCAAAGATAGCGAAAAAAATCAGAATAATCTTCATTTTTATACGTATAAATTACGTAGTTGTGGTTTTCTGGTGTTGACTTCTTGGTGTGGAAGTTTCCGCAAGAGAGCTACTCGCGGCTGACCCGCTCATAGAACTCTTTTACCACCGTTTTCATGTCGTCCGCGAGGT
>JAFLSH010000187.1 GCA_022511055.1 Prevotella sp.
TGAAAAAGACCACTATACATACCATAACATATTGAAACACATTCAGATATGTTGAAAAATGTATAGTTGAGGCATTTTTCTAAAAATTGAGATACATTACCCATTGGTTGAATTAAATTTATCAAACATTTGATTCTGCCAACGGGTACATAAAGACTTTGTGGAGTGTGTGATTCTGAAAAACCGGGGAACTTTTTGGGGGCTTCAAGTGGGGAGCAGCCACTATGTGTTCTTTTCTTGTTTGTTACCGTGATTTTGTTGTTTGTAACATTGTGAGTTCCGTTGCTATTTTTATGGTAAAATAAAAAACATTTCGTTTGGCTGGGTAGAAGTTTTTCCTTATCTTTGCACAAACAATCGTCTGAGCAATCAAGGCAACAGAATTTTATCAATACAACTAAAATCTTTATCAAATCATGAGGGAAAAGCTATTCATTCTTATCAGTGCGCTATCGGTGACTGCTGCTGCGCAGAACCCGGTCATTCGCCACCAGTTTGCGGCCGACCCTACTGCCCGTGTTTTTAATGACAAGGTGTACATCTATTCGTCTCACGACATAGTGGCACCCGAGGGGCAGCGGCAAGACTGGTTTTGCATGGCCGACTATTATGTCTATTCTTCAGAAAACCTGACCGACTGGACTGACCATGGCATGATTGTTACACAGGAAAAAGTGCCCTGGGGAAATCCCACGGGCTACTCGATGTGGGCTCCAGACTGTGTCTTCAAAGACGGCAAGTATTACTTCTATTTCCCCAATGCACCGAAGACCGGGCGCGGTTTTGCCATCGGTGTGGCGGTGGCCGACCGGCCGGAAGGGCCTTTCAAGCTGGAGCAGGAGCCCATCAAGGGCGTGTCAGGCATTGACCCCTGCGTACTTGTCGACAATGATGGCCAGGCATACCTCTATTGGAGTGGCATGGGCATTCGTGGCGCGAAGCTGAAGAACAATATGCGGGAACTTGATGGCGAGCTGACCCCAGTGTCGTTCCCCCAGCGGCCCGGCGGCGAGGGCAACGGCCAGAACGCCGACCGCCCGCAGATGCCCCCGATGATGGTGGGCGGCCAGAACATGGAAGGGCTGCCCGATGGCTTCAAGGAAGGCCCGTTTGTCTTCCGCCGCGGCGACTGGTACTACCTGACCTTCCCCTGGGTGCGGGTGGAGAACGGCACGGAGACCTTGGCCTATGCTATGTCGAAATCGCCGCTGGGTCCATGGGATTTCAAGGGCATTTTCATGGCCGAACACCCCAACGGCTGCTGGACTAACCACCACAGCTTCGTGGAATACAACGGCCAGTGGTATCTGTTCTATCACACTAACTTCTTCTCGCCCGACATGGATAAGCGCCGCTCGGCCTGCATCGAGAAGGTGACCTTCAACGCCGATGGCACCATTCAGGAAGTCAAGCAGACCATGCGTGGCGTGGGCATCAACCAGGCTACGGAGCGGATAGAGATTGACCGCTACAGCAGTGCCAGCGCCGGGGTCACCACGGCATACGTTGACACTACAAACTACTTCCGTGGCGGTTGCGCCAACCTGCCGGGTAAGGGCAGCTGGCTGAAGTATAATGATGTAGACTTCAGTGCTGTCAACGATGCCTACCTGATAGTCAGCGCCAAGGCTAACGACAACGCCGAGTTTTGCATCCGCGAGAAGACAGCCAAGGGCAAGGTGCTGGCTCGCGTGAAGATGACCGTAGTGAGCGAGGGTGGCGGCCCGTTCCGCCGCGACATGCGTGGCCAGTGGCTCATGCTGACCGCTCCCCTTGAATACACGCCGAGCGGTGTGACCGACCTGGTTGTCACCTGCGAGAGTCCGCAGGCGGGCGAGGGTGTCAGCATCGACTGGGTGCAGTTCAAGAATCGCCCGAAATACTTCTCGCCGGCCGCCGCTGCGCCGGCCCAGCCCGACGGGCAGGGCTTCATACGCCGCTGGCTGCTGCTGGAGCCCATCGACAAGCCCAATCGCAGCAACGTGGTCTTCACCAATACCTATTTGAATGAGCATTTCAACCAGACCTATTTCAAGGACCAGCAGACTATTGTGCCGAAAGACGGGCAGAAGACCAAGGTGGGCAAGCAGACGCTGACCTGGCGCGCCCTTGACAGCGAGAACTACAACGTGAAGCTGTTCCGTTTTGCCGAGAAGTGGGGTCAGCAGACCTACGGCTCGCTCTTCTGGGCGGTCACGGTGATTGATGCGCCAGAAGACATTGACAACGTGCGCCTGGCCGTGGGCTCTAATGGTGCCTCTATGTGGTGGCTGAACGGCGAGGAGGTGCTGCTGCTTGAGGGCGACCGCCGCATGGTGGAAGACGATGGCATGTCAGCGCGGGTTTCCCTGAAGAAAGGCCGCAACATTCTTCGTGGAGCAGTCATCAACGGCCCCGGTCTGAGCGACTTCTGTGTCCGCTTCCTTGACGAAAATCTTAAACCTGTAACTAACTATTCAATCAAACTGCAATAAGTCATGAACACGAAAAAGAAATTATTCCTCATAGCCTCTGTGTCTTTATGCCTCAGTGTTCAAAAGAGTGCGGCACAGGTGGGCGCTCCTTATATCCATGACCCTTCGACCATTGCCGAGTGCGACGGTAAGTACTACACCTTCGGCACGGGTGGCGGCGGGCTTATCTCAGAAGACGGCTGGTCTTGGCACGGCGGCGCTGAGCGCCCCGGCGGCGGTGCTGCACCCGATGTGCTGAAAATCGGCGACCGCTATCTGGTCATCTACGGTGCTACGGGCGGCGGACTGGGTGGCGGACACAACGGCCGCATTCTCACCATGTGGAACAAGACCCTCGACCCGAAGTCGCCCGACTTCAAGTACTCCACGCCCATCGAGGTGTGCTACTCTGACGGCATGGAAGACCAGGATGCCATCGACCCGGGCCTGTTGCTCGACCCCACCACCGGCCGCCTGTGGGCATGCTACGGCACTTACTTCGGCACCATACGCCTGATAGAGCTTGACCCGAAGACAGGTGCGCGTGTGAAAGGCAATGTGGAGAAGGACATTGCCATCGACTGCGAAGCCACCGACCTCATCTACCGTGACGGATGGTACTATCTGCTTGGCACTCATGGCACCTGCTGCGACGGTGTCAACTCGACCTATAACATTGTGGTGGGCCGTTCCCGCCAGGTGGAAGGCCCGTACTTCGACAACGTAGGCCGCGATATGTATCACGGTGGTGGCAAGATGGTGATTGCCGCCGGCGACCGTGTCACCGGCCCCGGCCATTTCGGCCGCACAGTCATTGACGAAGGCGTGGAAATCATGTCATGCCACTACGAGGCCGACTTCGACCAGGGCGGCCGCAGCGTGTTAGGTCTGCGCCCGCTGTTGTGGAAGAACGGCTGGCCCGTGGCTGGCGACCGCTTCAAGGGCGGAGTCTTCGAGATTGAGTCAGAGCGCCGCGGCTATGCCCTTGAGCTGGCAGTCGACTTCGTGCGCATACAGCACGAGCGGCAGGGGTGGTTCAACCGCCAGCAGATGGAGCAGCCCGTGAAGCCCGTAGCCAATCAGACACTGCAAGAGGTCATTGGCACATGGCCGGAAGGCAACATTCCCGCCCGCATCAGCGACTACATGTTCCGCCCCCACCAGCGCTGGAACGTTCAGCCTGTGGCTGAAGCCGGCGGCTATCTGGGCGGCCCTTACTTCAAGATTGTCATCGACGGCACTGAGCGCGCGCTGGCTGCCACTGCCGACTGCGAAGTGACCACCGTGCCCGCCTTCACCGGCGCTGACGAGCAGCTCTGGCGCATTGAGCAGCTGACAGACGGCACTTTCCGCATCATGCCGAAGGTAGTGCCCGGTCAGGCAGGGCTTAACAAGCGCCTCTGCCTCTACTCCGCCGGCGACAGCACGCCTACGCTGGCTGCCTACGACTTCAGTTCCGACAACTCGAAGTGGAACTTCCGTAATCATTGATTTAGAAAGATAGAAAAAAGGCACTTTTTTGCCATTTTGATAGCTTTACAAAGCCCTAAATGCATTTTTGGGGCTTTTTTTTGTGTTTTTTATTTGTGCATTAAACTTTTTTTATTACTTTTGCACCATCAATCAAAACAAGTAACCGAGAAACAGCTACTAAATTTAGTGATAAAAAAATTATTAACTAACTAAAAACAGATTATTTAAATGAAGTGCATTAAGCTACCCCCCCCATCTAAGCAGCTATGCTGTGCGATGGTTTTGGCTGCTGGATTGTGTGCATATCCAGTGCCAGGTATGGCAAACCAGGCCGTTCAGGCTACCCAGCAGACGGGTGCCGTGAAAGGCCAGGTGTCAGACAAGACAGGTGAGCCTATCATTGGCGCGACTGTCAAAGTGAAAGATGCTACAACGGGTACGATTACCGACTTTGACGGTAACTTCTCGTTGAATGTGAAGGCCGGCGGTGTGCTGGTTATTTCCTACATTGGCTACACCACGCAGGAAATTGCCTTCAAGCCAGGCCAGACCCTTAATGTGGTACTGGTCGAAGATGCCGAGACTTTACAGGAAGTGGTGGTCGTTGGTTATGGTACGATGCGCAAGAAAGACCTGACGGGCTCAGTTGTGCAAATCGACCCGAACAAGATTGCCGACCAAAACCCTGCCAGTGTGCAGGACATTTTGCGTGGTACGCCCGGTTTGCAGATTGGATTCGATACTTCTGCAAAAGGCTCTGGTGCTTCTATCCAGCTGCGCGGCCAGAACTCACTCTATACCGATGGTGGCCACAACTCGCCGCTGATTATTCTCGACGGCATGCAGTTCAATGGTGAACTCTCTGAAATCAACCCCGATGACATTGCGCAGATTGACGTGCTGAAAGATGCTTCTTCAGCTGCTATCTATGGTGCCAAGGCTGCCAGCGGTGTGATTATTATCAGCACCAAGAAGGGTAAGGAAGGCAAGCCCATTATCAACGCAAGTGTGAACTTAGCTGCCAATGCCAAGGCTAAGTATCGCCGCATGTTCAATGCCGATGAGTACATGAACTATCGTGAGGACTGGTTTAAGGCCACTACCTACGGTTATCGTGATGATGGCACATGGGGCTACTATGGTACTGAGAGCGGCGTTCCCGCTGGCTATTTTGACAACATCAACAACATCAGCAAGTATGGTCTTTCACAGGAGCAGTGGGCTTCCATGGGTGCTAAGCCCTTGATGGAAGGTGAATCGATGCTGAGCCTCTACGCCCGCCGTATGGGATTGGATGCCGATGCCGACCTTGTCATGAGGAACTTCTTGGCAGGTAAGTCCTACAACTGGGAAGATGCAGTCTTCCGCACCGGCTTCAACCAGGACTATAATGCAAGTGTGTCTGGTGCCACCGAGAACATGAACTACTACGTGAGCTTCGGCTACTTGAACAATGAGGGTGCTATCCAGGGCGATGACTATCACGCTTATCGCGCCAACATGAAAATCAATGCCAACATTACTAACTGGCTTGAGATTGGTGCCAACGTGAACTTCCAGGACCGTAGCGATACATCTCAGCCTGTGCCTATGGGTGCTA
>JAFLSH010000188.1 GCA_022511055.1 Prevotella sp.
CTGAAGGACGAGTATGGAATTGAGCCTGCTGCTGCAGCCGTTGCTGTAGCTGCTGGTCCCGCTGCTGGTGGCGAAGCTGCCGCTGCTGAAGAGAAGACTTCATTCGATGTAGTCCTGAAGTCTGCTGGCGCTGCTAAGCTCCAGGTCGTGAAGGCTGTGAAAGAGGCTTGCGGTCTCGGTCTGAAAGAGGCTAAGGACCTCGTTGACGGTGCCCCCGCTACCGTTAAGGAAGGTCTGTCTAAGGAAGAGGCTGAGAACCTGAAGAAGACCATCGAGGCCGCTGGTGCCGAGGTTGAGCTGAAATAATAAGCACAACAATACCTATCTGGTTGGGGACTCTCCAGTAGAGAGTTCCCGACCATTTATTGTCTTACAACGGTCTTATCCGAGCTTATCTGTGCCCATAAGACCCTATTAATAATCAATATGGCTTCAAAAGTAACAGACAACAGAGTAAACTTTGGCAGCGTCAAGAATCCGATGCCGTTTCCTGATTTCCTTGACGTACAATTAGAGTCTTTCAAAGACTTCTTGCAGTTAGACACTCCGCCTGAGGAACGCAAGAATGACGGTCTGTATAAGGTATTCGCAGAGAATTTCCCTATCACCGATACGCGTAATAACTTCGTTCTTGAGTTCCTGGATTACTATATTGACCCGCCCCGCTACACCATAGACGAGTGTCTGGAGCGCGGACTCACTTATAGCGTACCCTTGAAGGCCAAGCTGAAACTATACTGCACAGACCCGGATCATGAAGACTTTGGTACGGTGATTCAGGATGTTTTCCTGGGGCCTATTCCTTACATGACATCAAATGGCACATTTGTCATTAACGGTGCGGAGCGCGTGGTCGTTTCACAGCTGCACCGCTCGCCAGGTGTGTTCTTTGGCCAGAGCATACACGCCAACGGTACGCTGCTCTATTCTGCCCGCATCATTCCTTTCAAGGGCTCATGGATAGAGTTTGCTACTGACATCAATAACGTGATGTATGCTTACATCGACCGTAAGAAGAAGCTGCCGGTAACAACCCTGTTGCGTGCTATTGGCTTTGAAGCTGATAAGGATATCCTTCAGATTTTTGACCTTGCCGAAGAAGTCAAGGTCAACAAGAAGTCGCTGAAGGCTGTTGTAGGCAGCAAGCTGGCTGCCCGCGTGTTGAAGAGCTGGAACGAGGACTTTGCAGATGAAGATACGGGCGAAGTGGTTTCCATTGAGCGTAATGAGGTTATCATGGACCGCGAAACGGAGATTACTGAGGAGAATATGATGGATATTCTTGAGAGTGGCGCCCAGACAATTCTTGTCCATAAGGATGAGCAGGTCGCCCAGGACTACAGCATTATCTTCAATACCCTGGCCAAAGACCCCAGTAACTCTGAGAAGGAAGCCGTGCTGTATATCTATCGCCAGCTGCGCAACGCAGACCCGGCTGATGATGCCAGTGCCCGCGAAGTCATTCAGAACTTGTTCTTCTCAGACAAGCGCTACGACTTGGGTGATGTGGGCCGCTACCGCATCAACAAGAAGCTCGGTCTTGACACAGCCATGGATGTCCGTGTGCTGACTAAGGAAGACATTATTGAAATTATCAAATACCTGATTCAGCTGATTAACTCCAAGGCAGCTGTTGATGACATTGACCACTTGTCAAACCGCCGTGTTCGCACCGTTGGTGAGCAGTTGGCAAACCAGTTCTCGATAGGTCTGGCCCGCATGAGCCGCACTATTCGCGAGCGCATGAATGTGCGTGACAATGAAGTGTTCACGCCGACAGACCTGATTAACGCAAAGACCATCTCAAGTGTCATCAACTCGTTCTTCGGCACCAATCCGCTGTCTCAGTTCATGGACCAGACCAACCCGTTGTCTGAGGTAACGCACAAGCGCCGCCTCTCTGCCCTTGGCCCTGGCGGCTTGTCGCGTGAGCGTGCCGGCTTTGAGGTGCGTGACGTACACTATACGCACTATGGCCGCCTCTGCCCGATTGAAAGCCCTGAAGGCCCGAACATCGGTCTGATTTCTTCGCTCTGCGTTTATGCAAAGATTAACGAGCTGGGCTTCATTGAGACTCCCTACCGTAAGGTTGAGAACGGCATAGCCAATCTGAACAACGAAGATGTTGTCTACCTGACAGCCGAAGAAGAGGCTGAGCATATCATTGGTCAGGGTAATGCGCCGCTGAATGATGATGGTACTTTCATCCGCGATGTGGTTAAGTGCCGCCAGGATGCAGACTTCCCCGTAGTTCCGCCGACAGACGTAGACCTGATGGATGTCTCGCCGCAGCAGATTGCATCTATCGCCGCTTCGCTCATTCCCTTCTTGGAGCATGATGATGCGCACCGCGCCCTGATGGGCTCTAACATGATGCGCCAGGCCGTTCCCCTGCTTCACAATGAGGCGCCTATCGTGGGTACGGGCATCGAGCGGCAGGTATGCGAGAACTCCCGCACAATGATTACGGCAGAAGGTGCCGGTGTTGTGGAGTATGTTGATGCCACCACCATCCGTATTCTCTATGACCGCACGGAAGATGAGGAGTTTGTCAGCTTTGAGCCGGCACTGAAGGAATATCGCATTTCAAAGTTCCGCCGTACCAACCAGAATATGACCATTGACCTGCGGCCTATCTGTGTGAAGGGGCAGCGCGTTGAAGCTGGTGACATACTGACTGAAGGCTATGCCACAGAGAATGGAGAATTGGCTCTGGGTCGCAACCTGTTGGTGGCTTACATGCCTTGGAAGGGTTACAACTATGAGGATGCTATCGTTCTCAATGAGCGTATTGTTCGTGAAGATATTCTGACCTCTGTTCATGTCGATGAGTATTCGCTGGATGTCCGCGAGACCAAGCGCGGTGTCGAGGAGTTCACTGCCGATATTCCTAACGTTAGTGAGGAGGCAACGAAAGACCTCGATGAGAATGGTGTCATTCGCGTGGGCGCTCGCGTAGAGCCGGGCGATATTCTCATCGGTAAGATTTCGCCGAAGGGCGAGAGCGACCCCTCACCTGAGGAGAAGCTGCTGCGCGCCATCTTCGGCGACAAGGCAGGAGACGTGAAGGACTCTTCACTGAAGGCTAATCCATCACTGACTGGTGTTGTGATTGACAAGAAGCTCTTTGCCCGCGCCATTAAGACCCGCCAGACCAAGCTGCAAGACAAGAAACTCATCGAGAAGATTGATGAGGAGTACGAGGCAAAGGTCGATGACCTGAAAGATATTCTTGTAGAGAAGCTGCTGACCCTTACCAAAGGCAAGGTGTCTCAGGGCGTGAAGGACTATACCGGCGCTGAGATTATCACGAAAGGTGCGAAGTTCACCATGACTAATCTGAAGAACCTTGAATACGGTGATATTGAGATTAGTGAGTGGACAACCGATGAATATAAGAACCAGCTGATTGCCCAGCTGATTACCAACTACATGAAGAAGTACAAGCTGCTTGATGCCGAGATGAAGCGCAAGAAGTTTACCATTACCATTGGTGACGAGCTGCCCTCAGGTATCCTGCAGATGGCGAAGGTCTATGTTGCCAAGAAACGTAAAATCGGCGTGGGTGATAAGCTCGCCGGTCGCCACGGTAACAAGGGTATTGTCTCGAAGGTTGTGCGCCAGGAAGACATGCCGTTCCTTGAGGATGGCCGCCCCGTTGACTTGGTACTCAACCCGCTGGGTGTGCCTTCGCGTATGAATCTTGGCCAGATATTCGAGGCTATTCTCGGTGCTGCGGGCAAACGCCTCGGCGTGAAGTTCGCCACGCCAATCTTCGATGGTGCAAAGCTCGAAGACCTGGCCGAGTGGACAGACAAAGCCGGTCTGCCCCATCTCTGTTCAACTCATCTCTATGACGGTGAGACAGGTGAGCGCTTCGACCAGCCCGCCACGGTGGGTATCACCTACTTCCTCAAGCTGGGCCACATGGTTGAAGACAAGATGCATGCCCGTTCCATTGGCCCGTACTCTCTCATTACGCAGCAGCCGCTTGGCGGTAAGGCACAGTTCGGTGGCCAGCGTTTTGGTGAGATGGAAGTCTGGGCTCTGGAGGCATTTGGCGCCAGCCATGTGCTTCAGGAAATCCTGACCATCAAGTCTGATGATACGGTCGGCCGTTCAAAGGCATACGAAGCCATTGTCAAGGGCGACCCCATGCCTACGCCTGGTATTCCCGAGTCGCTTAACGTGCTGCTGCATGAGCTTCGCGGTCTCGGCCTCAGCATTGCCATGGACTAAGATGAGTGAAGAATTAAGAGTAAAGAATTAAGAGTTACATTGAAATATGGCTTTCAAGAAAGATATAAAGACAAAGAGTAATTTTACGAAAATTACCATCGGACTTGCTTCTCCAGAGCAGATTCTGGAAAGTTCTTTCGGTGAGGTCACCAAACCCGAGACCATCAACTACCGTACCTACAAGCCTGAGCGTGACGGTCTGTTCTGCGAGCGCATCTTCGGCCCGACGAAGGACTACGAGTGCGCCTGCGGCAAGTACAAGCGCATACGTTATAAGGGCATTGTCTGCGACCGCTGTGGCGTTGAGGTGACGGAAAAGAAAGTTCGCCGCGAGCGCGCCGGCCACATTGAGCTGGTTGTGCCCGTTGCCCACATCTGGTATTTCCGCTCACTGCCCAACAAGATTGCCTATCTGCTCGGCCTGCCCACCAAGAAGCTCGATGCCATCATCTACTACGAGCGCTACGTGGTGATTCAGCCGGGTGCCATGGCCAACAAGAAAGACGGCGAGGGCAATCCCGCCCTGGGCTCGCAGATGTACGACCTGTTGTCAGAGGATGAGTATAACGAAATCATTGACAACGTTGTGGGCGAGCAGAACACCTACCTTGACGACAGCGACCCCAACAAGTTCGTGGCCAAGATGGGTGCCGAGGCAGTCTATCAGCTGCTGACCAGCCTTGACCTTGACTCCCTGTCATACGAGCTGCGCGACCGCGCCAACACCGACTCCTCTCAGCAGCGCAAGAACGAGGCGCTGAAGCGCTTGCAGGTAGTCGAGGATTTCCGCCAGAGCGTGGCGAGAGGCATCAACCGCCCCGAGTGGATGATTATGAAGATTATCCCTGTCACGCCGCCGGAGCTGCGCCCGCTCGTTCCCCTCGATGGTGGCCGCTTTGCCACCAGCGACCTGAACGACCTCTACCGCCGGGTCATTATCCGCAACAACCGCCTGAAGCGACTGATAGAGATTCATGCCCCTGAGGTCATCTTGCGCAACGAGAAGCGCATGTTGCAGGAGGCTGTCGACTCGTTGTTTGACAACAGCCGCAAGAGCAGTGCCGTGAAGAGCGACTCTAACCGCCCGCTGAAATCGCTCAGCGACTCGCTGAAGGGTAAGCAGGGCCGTTTCCGCCAAAACCTGTTGGGTAAGCGTGTCGACTATTCAGCCCGCTCGGTCATTGTTGTAGGCCCTGAGCTGAAGATGGGCGAGTGCGGTCTGCCGAAGCTGATGGCCGCCGAGC
>JAFLSH010000189.1 GCA_022511055.1 Prevotella sp.
GCAAATTTGTGGAAAAAGACCGAAATGGCACTGTAATAGCCACCGGCATCTATACCCGTGGTCATCGACAGCTTGACCGTTAAAGGTCTCCGAAAGTTTTGCTCATTAATATTTGGTAATACTTTTGTGGCTAATTGATATTTGGTCTCTGGCGTTTTCCGTTTAGACACCGTATAAATTAAACAATGATTGACACGAAATGTTTGCAAGATTCGATTTTTCTGTTTATCTTTGCAGACACTTATTTTGATTAACGAAACAAATTTTTACAACTATGGCAAAAAAGTTTATTTGCGCTGTTTGTGGCTATGTCCACGAAGGTGACTCGGCACCCGAGAAGTGCCCTATCTGTAAGGCACCTGCCTCAAAGTTCTCTGAAATGAAAGAGGATTTGGAGTTTGCTACCGTTCACAAGATTGGCGATGGTAAGCCCGAGGGTGTCAGTGAGGAAATGATAGAAGATTTGCGTTGCCACTTCAACGGTGAGTGTGGCGAGGTAGGTATGTATTTGGCTATGGCTCGTCAGGCTGACCGTGAGGGCTATCCCGAAATCGCAGAGGCTTTCAAGCGCTATGCATACGAAGAGGCTGACCACGCCAGCCGCTTTGCAGAACTGCTGGGTGAGTGCGTATGGGATACCAAGACCAACCTGGAGAAGCGTGTTGCTGCTGAGGCTGGTGCCTGCGAAGATAAGTTCCGTATTGCCAAGAATGCCAAGGCTGCCGGCTTCGATGCTATTCATGACACCGTTCACGAGATGGCCAAGGATGAGGCTCGTCATGGTTCTGGCTTTGCTGGTCTGCTGAAGCGCTATTTTGGCGACAAGTAAAAAAAGTAGGAACTACGAAAAAATAAAAGAGTGAAAAATCCGTTTTATCTATGTATGATGAAACGGATTTTTCCTTTTTTCGTTTTCTTGAGCCTGATAGGAGTGGGTGCCTGTTCTGACAATGATGATTTTTCGTCAGACAAGGCGTTGCGTATCACGTTTTCGGTAGATACGCTGAAGATAGATACTGTATTCACCAATGTAGGGTCGTCAACATACACGTTCTGGGCATTCAACCGCTCTGATGCTGGCATACGGATAGAGAGTGTCAGGCTCGAACAAGGTAATCAGACGGGTTTCAGGGTCAATGTTGATGGTACTTATCTGGATAATTCCACAGGCTCGGTTGTTACGGACTTGGAATTGCAGAAAGGTGACTCGCTCCGTGTCTTTGTCGAGCTGACTGCCCCGGAACAGCATCGGCTGGAGCCGCAGCGGGTGGCCGACAATCTGCTGTTTAAGCTGAAAAGCGGCGTGGAGCAACGTGTGCCATTGGTGGCATGGGCGTGGGATGCCCTGAAAGTGACTGATATGGTGGTCAGTCGTGATACAATTATAGAAAGCAGGCAGCCCATTGTGGTTTACGGAACTGGTATTCGGGTTGACAGTGCCGCAACGCTGACTATCAAGAATACCACGCTATATTTTCATGATGGGGCAGGCATGTTGGTTCGTGGCCGACTTGTCACTGACAGTGTTGTCATGCGCGGAGACCGCCTTGACCGTATGTTTGACTACTTGCCATACGACCGTGTGTCAGGGCAGTGGCGAGGCATACAATTTACCCAAACGTCTGATTGTAACAACTTGAAACGTACAGAGATACGCAATGCGGAATGCGCCGTTCTATTGAGTGATTCAGCTCGTTTGGATTCGCTTGTTCCACGCCTGACTATGAGCCATTGTGTGATTCACAATTCAAAGTTCTCCGCCATTGTTTCCTATAACAGCCATTTGGCGTTAGACTATTGTCAGGTGACCAATGCCGGAGGCGATTGCCTGTCGGTCTACGGTGGTATTTGTGCTGTTGACCATTGCACACTGGCCCAGTTCTATCCGTTCATTGGCGACCGGGGTGTTGCCTTGAGATTTGCCGATAACGATTCGGATAACTTGTGGACACAGATGAGGCTGACATGTAGGAACAGCATTTTCACGGGCTATGAAGATGATGTGGTAATGGCGGCGCACACTGACCGTGACAGCACGGACTTCAGCTACTATTTTGAAAACTGCCTGCTGCGAACACCTGCCGTTGAAGATGACACCATCTCCTTCAGGAATGTTCGCTGGGAGACTGCCAAAGACTCCGTGCAGGGGAAACAACACTTCAGGCTCATAGACGAAGAGAATCTTATCTATGACTTCCATTTGGATTCGTTGACCACGGTGCCGCAAATGGGGTGCTATCCGCTCTCTGGCTAAAAATCGCTGAACGACAGGGGCATCAGGTGGCGTATGCCGTCGATGACAAAGATTCTGTTACGGCCGTACAGCAATATTTTCACCTTGCGCTTAAACCGCGTCTCCGTCTCAATGATAGCCTGTCGGCAAGAGCCGCAGGGCGTAACAGGCTCTTCGGTCAGCTCGCCGCTGGTGTCGCGGGCTGCAACGGCTAATGTGGTTACGGCCACGTCGGGCCACTGCGCACCTGCTGCGAACAGTGCAGTGCGCTCGGCGCAAAGCGTGGCAGGAAATGCGGCATTTTCCTGGTTACAGCCCGGCAGCATCTCGCCGTTCTCCAGCAGAACTGCCGCTCCTACGTGAAAATGTGAGTAGGGTGCATAGGAGCGGTCGGTGGCCGTAATAGCTAATTGTACCAGCTGTTGCTCGTTGACGGTCAGCTCGTTCAGCTGGGCAGATTGGATTGTTGATTTGATGATGATTTCTTCCATACAGCGGCAAAGATACGAAATAATTGTGAATAATATGCCAAGAATAGCGCTTTTTTTGTAACTTTGCAGCGTTAAACATGTCCGTATGCGAAAAATTCTCACTTTAGCCATGCTGGTGTTTGCTGCCACCTCGCAGGCTCAGTCGAAATGGAACGAGCGATACCAGCAGTACATCAACCAATACAAAGATATTGCCATTGAGCAGATGCTGCGATGGAAAATACCGGCTTCTATCACGCTGGCACAGGGAGTGCTGGAGAGTGGGGCAGGGCAGAGCGAGCTGGCCCGAAGGGGTAACAACCATTTCGGCATCAAGTGCCACGGGTGGACTGGGCGTAAGGTCTATCATGATGATGACGAGAAGAACGACTGCTTCAGGGCATATCCGTCGGCCTATGACTCTTTTGAAGACCATTCTCGCTTCCTGGCCAACGGTCAGCGCTACAGGTCGCTTTTCAGCCTGAAGCTGACTGACTATAAGGGCTGGGCGCGCGGCCTGAAGAGTGCCGGCTATGCCACAAACCCGAGATATGCCGACCAGCTCATAGACCTGATTCAGCTCTACAAGCTCTACCAGTATGACACGGCCAAGAGCTATGACAAGTTCATGGCCGAGCATACGCGCGACCATACTATTAACGGCCAGCAGCTGCACCCCATCAAGATTTATAACAAGAACTACTATCTGGTGGCTCGCAAGGGTGATACGTTCCGTAGTATTGGTAAGGAAATAGACATTTCATACAGGAAGATTGCCAAATACAATGAGCGCGACAAGAACGACCAGCTCACTGAGGGCGAAATCGTGTGGTTGAAGAAGAAACAGACGAAAGCGCCTGCGGAGTATAAGGGGCATCTGCACTATGTCCGCCGCGGGGAATCGATGTATTCCATTGCCCAGAAATATGGTATTCGCCTGAAGTCGCTCTATAAGATGAACAAACTCTCGCCTGACTATGACTTGAAGGTGGGAGACGCCCTGAAGCTCCGTTAATCAGGCCGATTAAGGGAAGGCAGAGACGAAAAAGGCGGAAATCAACATCTGATTTCCGCCTTTTCTATTTGTCAATTGAATTGTCTTGTTTTCAGCTGGATTGGCTTATACGATACCCTGAGCCATCATAGCCTTGGCCACCTTCATGAAGCCTGCCACGTTGGCACCCTTCACGTAGTTGATGTAGCCGTCGGGTTGTGTGCCGTACTTCACGCAGTTCTCGTGAATGTCGTCCATGATACGCTTCAGGTAGTTGTCAACCTCCTCGGCTGTCCAGCTGAGGCGCTCAGAGTTCTGCGACATCTCCAGACCAGACACTGACACACCACCGGCGTTAGAAGCCTTGCCAGGTGCATACAGCAGCTTGTTGTCCTGGAATATCTTGATAGCCTCGGGCAGTGAAGGCATGTTTGCACCCTCAGCAACGGCAATGACACCATTGTCTACGAGAGCCTGAGCCTCCTCGCCGTTGATTTCGTTCTGCGTAGCGCAAGGCAGGGCGATGTCGGCCTTCTCGTGCCAGGGGCGCTCGCCAGCGTGATAGACAGCGTTGGGATATTCCTCAGCATACTCCTTGATGCGGCCGCGCTCCACGTTCTTCAGCTCCATGACATAAGCGAGCTTGTCAGCATCAATGCCGTCTGGGTCGTAGATGTAACCGTCAGAGTCAGAGAGGGTCAGCACAGTAGCGCCGAGCTGTATGCACTTCTCCGTAGCATACTGTGCCACGTTACCAGAGCCTGAAATCAACACCTTCTTACCCTTCAGCTCGATGTTGCGGGTAGCCAGCATAGAGAGCAGGAAGTAAACCGTGCCGTAGCCCGTAGCCTCGGGGCGAATCAGCGAGCCGCCGAAGGGAATGCCCTTACCGGTGAGTACGCCCTGGAACTGGTGGGTGAGCTTCTTATACTGTCCGTAGAGATAGCCAACCTCGCGGCCACCTACGCCGATGTCACCAGCGGGAACGTCTTCGTCCGGGCCAATCACGCGATAGAGTTCGTTCATGAATGCCTGGCAGAAACGCATCACCTCTGCATCGCTCTTACCACGTGGCGAGAAGTCCGAGCCGCCCTTTGCACCGCCCATGGGCAGCGTTGTCAGTGAGTTCTTGAAAGTCTGCTCGAAGGCAAGGAACTTCAAGATACCCAGGTTTACGCTCTTGTGATAGCGAAGACCGCCTTTGTACGGGCCAATGGCATTGTTATGCTGTACGCGATAGGCCGTGTTGGTCTGCACTTTACCCTGGTCGTCAACCCATGTGACGCGGAACTGGTGTACGCGGTCGGGTATGCAAAGGCGCTCAATCAGGTTGGCCTTCTCAAACTCAGGGTGCTTGTTGTACTCTTCTTCAATCGTAGGAAGAACTTGACTGACGGCCTGGATATACTCCGGCTCGTTGGGGAAGCGCTGCTTCAGATTCTCAACAACTTGTGCTGCATTCATAATCTTAGTCTTTTTGTTGTTTGTTATAATTGTCCTTGTTTGTTTGCGGTTGCAAAATTACATCAAAAAAACAGAAAATGCAAACGTTTTATCATGCTTTTTATGTAAAACGTGACTTTCTGTAACTTAATTGACATATATCAAGGTAAAAATGTTACTTCAGTCTCCGAGATTTGTGCATATTGGTCGGCAGTGCCGCTTTCCCGACTTCGGGATAGCTTCATTTTCTGCTCAGCGGCACTTTCCCGACTTCGGGATAGCCTCATTTTCTGCTCAGCGGCACTTTCCCGACCTT
>JAFLSH010000019.1 GCA_022511055.1 Prevotella sp.
CGTGAGTTTTGCCCAAAACTCACGGAGTAATTTTTCTAAAGTGCCGCTTTTTTCCAAAAAGTCATGGAGTTTTTGGTCGAAAAGTGCCGCTTTTTTCAGCTAAAGTGCCGAGTTTTTTCCAAAACTCATGGTTTTCTTTCGGCCGACCTTGCGGCGCAAAACATATGGCTTAACTCCTTTAACTTCTCTAACTTCTTTAACTCCGAAAAAACTCCTTTAACTCCCGAAAAGTGGGCAGTCGTCTTCTTACTTCTTGTCGTTGATTACGAACACGCAGGCAGAGCCGATTAGGAAGCTCACGCCCGCTACCGTCATCATCGTCGACTGATGCCCCCCGACCAGCGAGAGGATAGTGCCGCCGCAGACGGCCGCTACTATCTGTGGCACGCAGATGGTGCCGTTGAACAGGCCGAGGTATGCGCCCATGTGGCCGTAGCCTTGCAGGGCGTTGGTGACAAAGGTGAACGGCATGGCGAGCATGGCGGCCCATCCGCAGCCTATCAGCAGGAAGGGTACAATCTGTCCGTACATGTCGGGGATGAAGGGAATGAGCAGAAAGCCCAGTCCGCCCAGCACCAGGCTGACGGCGTAGGCCGCCTTGGTGTTCTTAAACCGTGGCAGCAGCGCCGCCCACGCCACGGAGCCGATGGCCTGAATGGCATAGAGTACGCCGGTCCAGTTGGCCGCCTCCTGATAGTCGCTGGTGGTGGGGTCGATAGTGCCCCATACCGTCTCTGACACGGCATCGACCACGTAGGTCCACATGTAGAGCATGCCCGCCCAGCAGAAGAACTGCACCAGTCCGACCTTCCAGAACATCGCGGGCGCATTGCGCAGCAGCGTGAGCCAGTTGGCAGAGGTCTCTTTCTCGTCGGCCACGGGGTTGTACTCCTGGTATTCCTGTGGGGGCCACTCCCTGACCTTCATCGTGGTGTAGATGACACAGAGTATCAGTATGGCTGCGCCGACATAGAACGACCAGATGACCGAGTCGGGCACTACGCCTTCGGGTGCCACGTTGCCGATGCCCACGGCCGCGAAGATGAAGGGGAAGAGGAATCCCACCACCGAGCCGGCGTTGCAGAGGAACGACTGTATGCTGTACGCCTTCGCCTTCTGCTGCTCGTTCACCATGTCGCCCACCAGCATCTTGAACGGCTGCATGGCCATGTTGATGCTCGTGTCGAGCAGCATCAGCGTAATCAGTCCGAATATCAGCGCCGTGCCCACGGCCATGCCCAGCGAGCCGGCGTTGGGCAGCAGGCACATCACCGCCACGGCCACCGCCGCGCCCACGAACAGGTAGGGAATGCGCCGCCCGAAGCGGGTCCACGTCTTGTCTGACAGGCTGCCGACAATGGGCTGCACGAGTATGCCCATCAGCGGCGGCAGAATCCAGAAGAAACTCAGCGAGTGCGGGTCGGCACCCAGTGTGCGGAAGATGCGCGAGATGTTGGCACTCTGCAAGGCGTAGGCTATCTGTACGCCGAAGAATCCGAAACTCAGATTCCACAATTTCCAAAAGCTCAAATTCGGTTTCTGTCTCATTGTTCTTATGCTTTTTTCTTTATTTGGTTGTTCCGCGAATGACCAGGCGGGTGCGCACGATGCGCTTCTCAATCTTGTCCATCGGCGAGTGGCCCTCCACCTTGTCTATCAGTATCTCGGCCGCCTCCTCGCCGACCCGCTTGCCCCGCTGCTCAACGGTCGTCAGCATCGGGTCGCAGGCCACGGCGCGCGGCCCGTTGGTGAAGCCGCAGATGCTCACGTCGTCGGGCACTCGCAGCCCCGCGCGCTTCACGGTGTAGAGAATGCCCGTGGCCGTGTCGTCGTTCACGGCGAAGTAGCCGTCGGGCGGCGAGTCCAGCGCCAGCAGCTTCGGGGTTATCAGCTCCGCGTCCTCGCGGTTGTCGCAGATGCCAATGATGTCCTCGTCTATCTGCATGCCGTGCTTCAGCAGCGCGTCTTTGTAGCCGTTGAAGCGGTTTTTCGAGATTTCCAGATGGCGCGGCGCACCGTAGAAGGCTATGCGCCGGCAGCCGGTTGCTATCAGGTGGGTCACGGCGTTGAGCGCGCCCATGTAGTCGTCGACCACCACGCGGCTGGCGTTCACCCCCGTGCAGATGCGGTCGTAGAACACCATGGGAATGCCCGAGTCCAGCATCTTCTGGAAGTGGTCGTAGGTCTTGGTGTCCTTTGCCTGCGAGACAATGACCCCGCACACCTTCTGCCGGTGGAACATCTCGCAGATGCGCGCCTCGCGCTCGAACTTCTCGTTGCTCTGCGCCACCACGATGTAGTAGCCGCGCGCCATGGCGGCCTCCTCTATGCCGGCCAGCACCGATGAGAAGTAGTAGTGTGCCAGCTCCGGCACAATCACGCCAATCATCCTCGATGGCATCATGCGCGAGTGGCGCAGCGCCTCGCCGTTGATGTTCGGGTAGAAGTTGTGGTCGCGGGCATACTGCTGAATCATGCGCCGCCGCTCCTCGCTGATGCGCGGCGAGTCCTTCAGCGCGCGCGACACGGTGGCAACGCTGATGCCCAGCTCGCGCGCAATGTCCTTCATGGTCATCGGCGTGTGCTGCCTGCTGTTCTCTGGCGGGTCCTGTCTTTTAGTCATTGGCACAATGTGGCTTCGTTGTGATTGCAAAGTTAGCCCTTTTTCTGCTCTCTGCCGCACGTTTCGCCGGCAATAGGCGTCTGAGGCTCGTGCAAACGTTTGCACTTTATGTAATAACGAAAATAAGCGCGAAAAAGTACAATGTTGGTAAAAGAAAACTAATTTTGCACCAAGATTTTTACGTAAAACTATAAATTAATTCTAAGTTAAGTAATGATGAAGCAGGTAAACATTCAGATTCCGCTAAGGATGCTGACCCTCGTCTTGGGGCTCTTCCTTACGGTAGGGGCCTTTGCGCAGCAGATAGCTGTGAAAGGCCATGTGAAAGATGCTCAGGGCGAACCTGTCATCGGCGCTACGGTGCGTGTGGCCGACACACAGACGGCCACCGTGACCGACTTCGATGGCAACTTCGCACTGACAGTTAACCAGGGTGCCACCATCAACGTAACCTACATGGGCTTCCAGCCCGCATCAGCCAAGGCTACGCCCAGCATGGTCATCACCCTGCAGGAAGACCAGACCATACTGAATGATGTGGTGGTCATCGGCTACGGCGTTGCCAAGAAGAACGACCTGACTGGCTCCGTGACAGCCATCAAGCCTGACGAGAAGAATCACGGTATCATCACCAGCGCCCAGGACATGCTCCAGGGCAAGATAGCCGGTGTGAACGTCAACTCGTCGTCAGGCGCCCCCGGCGATGGCGCGCAGATACGCATCCGCGGCGGTGCTTCGCTGAACGCCACCAACAATCCGCTGATTGTGATTGACGGTATGGCCATGGACAACAACAACACGAAGGGCATGAGCAACCCCCTGTCGCTGGTCAACCCCAATGACATCGAGAGCTTCACCGTCTTGAAAGATGCCTCTGCCACCGCCATCTACGGTAGCCGCGGCTCTAACGGTGTCATTGTCATCACCACCAAGAAAGGCCGCAAAAACCAGAAGCCGCAGCTCTCATACAACGGCACGTTCTCGGTCAGCTCCGTTGCCAAGAGGCTCGATGTCATGAACGCCAAGGAGTATGTCCAGTTCATCAAGGACTACTACGGCGAAGGGTCGCCAGCCTATGCCGGTCTCGGCTGGAAGAGCTACAACGAAGATGGTACGCCCGACTATGAGGCAGGCACTTACGATACCGACTGGCAGAGCGAAATCTACAGAAACGGCATCAGCCATGACCACAACGTGAGCCTCACCGGCGGCATCAGCAAGGCCGGCTGGTCAATGCCCTACCGCGCCAGCGTGGGCTACACCGGCCAGCAGGGTATCCTGAAGGGCTCTGACTACAACCGCTTCACGGCCGGCGTAACGCTGAATCCCTCGCTGCTCAACGACCATCTTAACCTGAACATCAACGCCAAGTACGCCCATTCCAAGACCACTCCCGGCGGTACGGATGCCATCGGAACGGCTACGCGCATGGACCCCACCCGCCCCGTCAAGAGTGATGACGAGCGATTCAAGAATTGGGGGGGGTATTGGCAGTGGGTCAAAGATGCCACTGAGTATGACCCCACGTTCCCCTACGCCCGCAACAGTGATGCGCCGAGCAACCCTGTCGAGCAGGTGGAACATTACAACTTCAACAAGAGTGCCGACATTCTCTTGGGCAACTTCGAGGCAGACTATAAGATTCACGGCTTTGAAGACCTGCACCTCCACCTGAACTTGGCCGGCGACTACTCCAACGGTGGCGAGTACACCAGCTACGGCCCTTATAACACCTACGCCTACTACTTCGGCAGCAACGGCGAGGATACGGAGAAGAAATACAACGTGACTGCCACCGCCTACGCCCAGTACTACAAGGACTTCAACAAAGACCACCACTTCGACATCATGGGCGGCTACGAGTACAGCCGCATGAAGTACTGGGGCAACAACTGGTACAAGAGCTACTACCCGGAGACCTTCCAGGGATTAGATGATGATGGTAATCCGAAGGCGGGTACGCTCAACAGCTCCTCGGCCAACAACTGGCGCGGCCAGATTATCCTGGTCAGCTGGCTCGGCCGTGCCAACTACACCCTGCTTGACCGCTATCTCTTCACGGTCAACTTCCGTGCAGACGGCTCCAGCCGCTTTGCCGATGGTCACCGCTGGGGCTTCTTCCCATCGGCAGCCTTTGCATGGCGCGTGAAAGATGAGCCGTTCCTGAAGAATGTCGATGAGGTCAGCGACCTGAAGTTCCGCCTGAGCTGGGGTAAGACCGGCCAGCAGGATACCGGCAAGGAATACTACACGCCGACTTACAAGGTGAGTACCAGCGAGACCCACTACTACCCCGTTGGCCCTGATAATCCCGGTATTCTCTACAAGCCGCTGGTCTACAATGATGACCTGACGTGGGAAACCACCACCACATGGAACGTAGGCGTGGATTTCGGCATGTTTGACCAGCGCCTGACCCTGAACGTTGATGCCTATAAGCGCAAGACCACTGACCTGCTCTGCACACCGACCATTCCCGGCGGCATGAACTTCGATAATGCCATGCTGCTGAACGCCGGCTCGCTGGAGAACACGGGTATTGAGGTGGCTGTGTCGGGCAGAATCGTGCAGACCAGGGACTGGTTTGTGGAGCTGGGTGTCAATGCTGCATACAACCAGAACGAAATCACCGAACTCTACGGCGGAAACGACAAGATTGAGGCAGGCATGAAGGTCGGCACAGACCAGATGATTACCTACCACAAGATTGGCCTGCCGGCCAACTCCTTCTGGGTCTACCAGCAGGTGTATGACGAGACTGGCCGCCCCATCATGGGTGCCTATGTCGACCGCAATGCCGATGGTATCATAGACGAAAGTGACCGCTATTTCTACAAGTCCATCTCTGCCCCCTGGACTGGTGGCATCAGCCTGAAGGTGGCCTATAAGAACTGGGATTTGGGTACAAACTTCCGCGGCAGCTTCGGCAACTATCTGTACAATGCGCTTGAGAACGGAAAAGCCAATACGGCCGTACTCTACAACACCAAGGGCTACTACGAGAACAGCACGCCCGAGATTGTCAAGCTGGGCTGGACTTCCTACAACTACAACCTGACTGACTACTTCGTGCAGAACGGCTCGTTCCTGAAGTGCGATAACATCACGCTGGGCTACAACTTTGACCGCCTCTTCAAGACTGGGGCTTACCAGGGCATTGCCGGCCGTGTCTATGCTTCGTGTACCAACGTGTTCACGCTCACCAAGTACAAGGGCCTTGACCCTGAGCAGACCTCTGGCATGGAGAGCAGTGTCTATCCGCGTTGCCGCACATTCCTGTTGGGACTTAATCTGAACTTCTAATCCTAAAAAGACGAAAAAAGACATGAAACTCAATAAGATTAAAGCAATAGTTCCCGCGGCAGCACTGCTGCTTGCCACGGGCATGACTTCCTGCATGAGCGACCTGAACGATGGCAACATCGACCCCAATGCGCAGTCCCAGGTGAACATCAAGGCGCTCTACAGCAAGTGTTATGCGGGGCTTATCATGGAAGGCAATGACGGTGATGCTGACTTCACCATCGAAGATGCCGGTAAGTCTACGCTCATTCGTAATGTCTTCAATTTCAACGTGCTGTCTACTGATGAGGCTATCTGCTGGTGGAGTGATGGCGGCATTGTTGAAATTGGCTACAACCAGTGCATGCCGGGCACACCAACGCTCCGCTTCTTGTACTACCGTCTGGTGTCGAACATCTCGTTCTGCAACCACTATCTCTCGCTGAGTGAGGCACAGCAAGACAAGGCTATGCTGGCAGAGGTGCGCTTTATCCGCGCCTACAACTACCTGCTGATGCTCGACTTCTTTGGCGACCCCGCGTTTACCACGGAAATTTCGGCCGAGACTCCCAAGCAGGCACACGCCTATAACGAGAAATTCAATGAAGGCAGCACCTACACCCGTGCCGAGCTGCTGGCCATGGGCCGTGAGTTCCTTTTCAACTGGGTGAAAGATGAGTTGATGGATGCCGAGGCAGACATGATTGATGCCCAGGCCCGCACCGACCGCGACCCGAACTACGGCCGCGCCGACAAGGCCGCCGCATGGCTGCTGTTGAGCCGCCTGTATCTGAACGCAGGTACTTACCTGAACAATGATGGCCAAAACAATCCTTACTGGAAAGAGGCTCAGGAGTATGCCGAGCGGGTTATCAACTCAGACTATAAGCTCTTTGATGACAGCCGGATTTCTGCCGAGGCCAAGGCCAATGGCTATCAGCCATACGACCTGCTCTTCATGGGCGATAACGGCTCTAACGGCGCCAGCTGCGAAGCTATTCTGCCGTTGTTGCAAGACGGTAAGATTACCATTGGCTGGGGTGGCTCGCTGTTCTTCGTGGCCGCCATGTGGAATGACCAGATGAGAACGGTAACCGGCCTGACTGCCGGAACAACCGAGAACGCCTGGGCAGGCATGCGCTGCCGCCCGCAGCTCATCGAGAAGTTTACCAACAACCCCGCTTTGTTTGTCGATAGAACTACGGCTGAGATTCGCGCCATGGGCATTGATGACCGTGCGCTCTTCTGGGGTAAGGGTTTTGGTGATGAAAAACGCACCCTTGACTTGGGCGATAACTCTGGATTCTATCAGGGTATTGTCACCACAAAGTGGAACAACAATTACTCCACAGGCGGTACGCCGCATGATGCCCAGTTTGTCGACACAGACTTCTTCCTGTTCCGCGTGGCAGAGGCTTATCTGAATGCGGCAGAGGCAGACTTGCACCTGGGCGGCTCGAAGGCCAAGGGCTATATCGATGCCATTCGCAACCGCGCGCATGCCGGTACCAGCACTTCTTATACGCTGGCCGATGTGCTTGATGAGCGCGCCCGTGAGTTCTACTTTGAAGGCCAGCGCCGCACAGACCTGATTCGCTTCAACCAGTTTGGCGGTGACCAGACCTATATCTGGGACTACAAGGGCGGCTTTGCCAACGGCGGCACTTTCGAGAAGTACCGTAACTTGTTCCCGCTCCCCTCTTCTGAGGTGATGGCTAACGAGAATCTCACGCAGATAGACGGTTATCCCGAGACTGAATAAACAGAACACTATTAACAGAAAAATAAGAAACGCAATATGGACAAAAGATTATTGCTTGGCGCATTGCTGATAGGCACCGCCGGCTTATTTACGGCCTGTTCAGATGACAATGACTCCAACCCCACGCTGATTCAGCCCACGGAGTTCATACTGAACAAACCGGCCTACATCAACGAGACCGTTGACCTGACACAGACCGATAAGCTCCATCTGTCATGGTCACAGCCTCAGTACACGAGCGACAATGCTCCCGTGAACATCACCTACGAGATTCAGGTGTCGCCCACCAACTCGTTCAATGTCTCCGTGGCTGAGGCAGAGGCCGATGAGGAAGGGCTGCTACAGGCTGACTACGCCATTGTAGACCGCACCACCCAGTTCTGCACCTATGACTTGGTGGCTGATGACTTGGCCAAGGCCATAGAGCAGGTCACCAGATGGGGCGCAGACGAAGTTCCCCACGAGTTTACGGTGCATCTGCGCGTGAATGCCTACTTCCTGGAAGGCACGAAGAAGCTGAACGAGATTGCATCTGCATCTATTGGTATCAGTGTCAACCCCTACTACTATGAGCTGAAAGATGCTGCGCCCATCATGTGGTATCTGGTTGGTAACAACATTGGCGATGGCGCTTGGAGCGATAAGCCGGGTGAGAGCAGCTTCCCGCTGTTCATTCAGAGTGACTATGTCTATGACAAGGCCACCGGCGCCGGCGAGATTACCTATCTCAACTACTTCACTACGGATGGCTGGAAGCTGCAGCCCGCAGACTTCAACTGGGATTACGGCTTCATGGGCGATGGTGCCAACACTGCTGTCTACCGTAACGGCGGTGGCGACAACGGTAACATCTGGGTCGACCCGGAAGGCTACTATCTGGTGAAAATTAACACCGGCTCTAATGAGTGTTTCATTGAACGGCAGGATATTACGCCATACGACTATGGCCAGATTTGCCTGAGCGGCAGCTTCAACGGCTGGGCTGACACAGACATGATTCCTGTCAACAAGAGTGGCGAGAATCACGTGTGGAGCTACACGCTGACCGTTGCCGAGGGCGCTGTTGAGCAGGTGAAGTTCAAGATTGCCACCTCTTGGGATACCAACTGGGGCTATGGCTCTGAAGATGGCGAGGTGAACACTTGCGGTAAGGGTGTTGGCGGCGGCAAGAACATCGGTATTGCCGAGGGTACATGGGTTATCATGTTCAACGACATTACCGGCGAGTTCAGTATCGTTCCGAAAAACTAAGTTTAATGATTTAATTGAATTAAGTTATGATTAAGAAAATATTATGTGGTATCGCGCTCGTTGCAGGATTTGCTTCCTGCAACGGCGACTACGACAACTGGGAAAGCCCCCAGGCAAACACAGAGAATGAGGCCGTTCAGCGACTGACCATGTCGGTAACGCCAGTGGCCACTTCCTTGATTGATTTCGCGGAGTTGACAGGCGACAATATCCAGCTGTTCACAACCAACCTGCCCGAAGGGCTGGTAGATGGCTACACCGCAACCTTCTCTGATGCGGAAGGCAACGAGACTGCCCTTACCGCCACCAGCGAGGGAACGGTAACCGTTGAGGAACTGAGCGGCGTGGTTGTAACTCTCTTTGGCAGTGCGCCGGAAGTGCGCACCATGACTGTGAACGTGTCTGCTGACGTTTCCATAGTGACAGCTGACGGTACGGTAAAGGCGCAGAAAGTCGGCGAGCCGTTTACCCTGACTGCAAAGCTGGCCGCCCGCTACGTGGCTCCCGCCTACTATGTCATTGGCGGCGTGCTTGACTGGGCTGCCTCGGCTGCCAGCAAGGAACAGAAGTTCAGCCACAGTGGCGCAAACGTGTATGACGACCCCATTTTCACCATTACCATTCCTGCCGTGGCTGGCGGCGACACCTGGTTTGCCTTTGCTGATGATGAAGCCTGCGATGCCATTGGCCAGGGCGACTGGAGCAAGCTGTTGGGCAATACGCTTGAGAACGGCAACACGAGCCTGACCGGCAACCTTGCACCGCGCACGGAGCTTGCAGGCATTGGTGGCGAGGGCAGCATCTGCATGCCTGCTTCGCTGGGGGCTGACTATTTCAAGATTACCCTTAACATGCGTGACTACGCCTACACCATTGAGCCGGTCACCATTGCTTCGCAGTACTATGTGGTTGGTGCCATTCAAGGCTGGAGCGATACCAACAAGGGCTATCTCTTTACCCCTCACTCCAAGTATGTCTTGTCTTACACCACCAAGTGGACTGGAGCATGGGATTTGAAGGTCTGGTCTTTGGCCGATTTCGGCAACTGGGATATGGCCTACGGCACACCTGTTGACGGCGACACCTCGGCAGCGGGCCCGCTGGGTGGCACAGGTGCCATCTCTGCTCCTTCGGCAGAGTACTACACCTTCACCATCGACCTGTCTTCAATGACTTACACATGGACAAAGCTCGACGACCAGAATCCCACGGAGTACGAGTCAATCTCGCTCATCGGTGAGTTCAATGGCTGGGGCGGCGACTACGACTTGGAGCAGGTAGCTCCCCACAACTGGCACTGCGTGTTCACTCAGGAGTCAGACGGCATGCTGAAGTTCCGTGCCAACCACGACTGGGGCATCAACTGGGGCTTTGGTGGTGATGGCGAATGGAACGTGGCCGAAGGCATTGACAAGGTTGGTGTCAACAATGGCGGTAACATCTACGTGCCGGCCGGCACTTATGATGTCTATCTGAACGATATTACCAACTCCATGCTGATAGTTGCGCAGTAGCGCTTTCAGTCTCAACTACTTTCAGGCGGGTTGCTCCACGGCGGCCCGCCTGAGTTGTTTTTTTTATTGGGCTGCCCGCAGTGCTGTGCCGACATGGTTGCTGCTGTTAAGCAGAAATTAGTCTGAAAATTAGTTCTTTGTTTTGGCGGTATGGCTTTTTTTGCTTATCTTTGCGCCGTAGAAATCAAAAACAGCAGAAAATTATGAAAGGAATAGTACTTGCCGGCGGTAGTGGCACTCGCCTTTACCCCATCACCAAGGGAATCTCCAAGCAGCTGATTCCCATCTTCGACAAACCGATGATTTACTACCCCATCTCTGCGCTGATGCTCGCAGGCATCCGCGAGATACTCATCATCTCGACCCCCCATGACCTGCCGGGCTTCAAGCGCCTGCTGGGCACGGGCGAGGAGCTGGGCGTGCGCTTCGACTATGCCGAGCAGCCGAGCCCAGACGGTCTGGCGCAGGCTTTCATCATTGGCGAGGAGTTCATTGGCGATGACTCGGTCTGCCTGGTGCTTGGCGATAACATTTTCTATGGCTCCGGCTTCAGCGGCCTGCTGCGCCAGAGCGTGGCGAATGCGGAGCAGCACGACAAGGCCACGGTCTTCGGCTACTATGTCACCGACCCTGAGCGCTACGGCGTGGCGGAGTTCGATGCCGATGGCAACTGCCAGAGCATCGAGGAGAAGCCGGAACACCCCAAGTCAAACTACGCGGTGGTTGGGCTGTATTTCTATCCCAACAGCGTGGTGGAGATTGCCAAGAACATTAAGCCCAGTGCCCGCGGCGAGCTGGAGATTACCACGGTCAACCAGGAATATCTGCGCCAGCAGAAGCTGAAGGTGCAGACCTTGCAGCGCGGCTTTGCGTGGCTTGACACGGGAACGCACGACTCGCTGGCAGAAGCCTCTACCTTCATTGAGGTCATTGAGAAGCGCCAGGGCCTGAAGGTGGCGTGCCTGGAGGAGATTGCCTTCAAGCGTGGCTGGATTACCCGCGAGCAGCTCAGGAAGGTGGCGCAGCCGATGGCCAAGAACGACTATGGCCGCTATCTGTTGCAGTTGGCTGACGAGAAATGAAGCGGCTCTTTGCACTGATATTGGTTGTTGCTGCCACGGCGGTGGCTGCACCCACGGCGGCTGTTGCGCAGCAGCGGTGGCTGGGCGGCGATGTGTCTTTGTTGCCGAGCTATGAGGCGCAGGGCACGGTCTACCGCGATGCCGCCGGGCTTCAGGTAGAGCCGCTGCCGTTCTTCCGCCAGCAGGGGTGGAATGCCATTCGTGTGCGCCTGTTTGTCGAGCCGCACCTTGCGCCTAAGCAGCACCAGGACGAGGGTGTCTGCCAGGACTTGCCCTACGTGGTGAGGCTGGGGCGGCGGGTGCATGATGCCGGCATGGCGCTGATGCTCGACCTGCACTACTCCGACTACTGGGCCGACCCCGGCAAGCAGGCCATTCCCCACCTGTGGCGCGACACGAAGCGCGCCGACCTGCCCGACTCGGTCTACCAGTACACCCGCCGCACCCTGCTCCAGATGAAGCGGCAGGGCGTAGTGCCCGAGATGATTCAGGTGGGTAACGAAATCACCAACGGCATGCTCTGGCCTGAGGGCAAGATAGCCTGGGGCAAGGCGGGCGAGGCCGAGAGCTGGGCTTTCCTCTGCCGGCTGCTGAGTGCCGGCTGCAAGGCTTGCCGCGAGGTGTGCCCCGAGGCCCGTATCATTATCCACACCGAGAAGGCCGGCCAGTGGAACACCACCAAGAAGTACTACCAGCAGCTGCGGCTTCACCGCGTTGACTATGATGTCATCGGCCTGAGCTACTACCCCATGTGGCACGGCACGATAGCCACCCTGGGCGAGAACTTAGACCGCCTGCAATGGCTTTTCCCCGACAAGGAGGTCATGATAGTGGAGGCCGCCGCCTACTACAGCCACGACAACGACCGCTGGGCCAAGCCCGGGCAGTACAGCGAGTTCTACCCCATCACGGTGGAAGGGCAGACCCAGTTTACCCGCGAGCTGGTGACCGAGCTGAACCGCCATTGGAACGTGCGCGGCCTGTTCTGGTGGTTTGCCGAGGAGAACGCCTGCGGCAACGACCTGCTGCCGTGCTGGATAAACCGCGGGCTGTTCGACAACCGCACGGGGCGGGTGCTGCCCGCCATGCAGGAGCTGGGCAAGTTCAGAACGGAACGGTGACTGGCAGTTGAGGGGTGCAAACGTTTGCACCCCTCAACTGCCATATTCCCAACTGCTTGCCAGGTCACTCTGCGGCTTTTGTTGTAATTTTGCACCAACAGAAACCAAGAAAACGCATAAGAGCTTATGAAACGTCTATCAACCTCACTGATGTCTGTCATCACCGTGTTCACTTTCCTTGCCTCTATGGCCGTGGGGCTGACGGCCTGCGCCGGCGGCGACGACGCGCTGGAAGAGCCGGATGTGCCCGGCGTACAGCCCGGCCCGACCGAGCAGCCCGACTCCACCGAGACCCCGACTCCCCCGGCAGAAGCGGCGGCGGTGGGCTGGCCCGCCAGCTACGGCGGTGTCATGTTACAGGCTTTCTATTGGGACTCCTACGACGATTCGCAGTGGACCGTGCTGGAGGCCCAGGCCGATGCGCTGGCCGGCACTTTCGACCTGGTGTGGCTGCCGCAGAGCGGCAACTGCGGCGGCAAGTCGATGGGCTATGACGACCTCTACTGGTTTTCCGACTACAACAGCTCCTTCGGCAACGAGCAGCAGCTGCGCTCGCTCATAGGCACGCTGCGGGGCAAGGGCATCAAGACCATTGCCGATGTGGTCATTAACCACCGCCGCAACGTGTCGAACTGGGTGGACTTTCCTGTAGAGACCTACAACGGCGTGACCTACGAGATGCTGTCTACCGACATTGTGAACAACGACGATGGCGGCCAGACCAAGGCGTGGGCCACGCAGAACGGCTACAGCCTGAGCCCCAACAACGACACGGGCGAGGGCTGGGACGGCATGCGCGACCTGGACCACAAGAGCGAGAACGTGCAGACCATTGTGAAAGCCTATCTGGATTTCCTGAAGAACGACCTGGGCTACGCCGGCTTCCGCTACGACATGGTCAAGGGCTACTCGGCCGAGTACACCGCCCTCTACAACGCCGCCGCGCAGCCTGAGTTCTCGGTGGGCGAGTGCTGGGATGGCACGCCGACCATCCGCCGCTGGATTGACGGCACGAGGCTGAACGACCAGATACAGTCGGCCGCCTTCGATTTCCAGTTCCGCTACACCGTGCGCAACGCCATGAACGCCGGCAACTACGCCCTGCTGACCCAGCAGAACGACGGCAACTGGCCGCTGGTCAGCCAGCAGTACGAGCAGGGCCGCTACCGCCGCTATGCCGTGACCTTCGTTGAAAACCACGACACGGAGCGCCGCGCCAATGCGGCGCAGGACCCGCTGACCAAGGACACCCTGGCCGCCAATGCCTATATGCTGGCCATGCCCGGCACTCCCTGCGTGTTCCTGAAGCACTGGCTGGCCTATCCCGCTGAGATTAAGGCCATGGCGGCCGCGCGCAAGCAGGCCGGCATCACCAACGAGAGCAGCTACACCAGTCTGCGCAGTGCGCCGGGCTACTACTCTGCCGTTGTCAGCACCGATGGCGGCGACCGCCTGCTGGTGGCGGTGGGCAACACGGCTGCCAACGAGAGCGCCGTTGATGCCCGCCAGTGGGCAAAGGTGCTGGCGGGCTACCACTACGCCTACTATCTGCCCACGGCGCTGAACACCGCCTATGCCGACCTGCCTACGGGCCACTACGAGGGGGTGCGGCAGGTCAGGCTCTCGGCTGTCACCGCCACGCCGGGTGCCCAGCTGGTCTATACCCTCGACGGCTCTGCCCCCACGGCCGCTGCCCAGCCGGTGCCTGACGGCTTTGTGGTCAGCATTCCCGTTGGCGTGACCACGCTGACCGTAGCCCTGCTGGCCGACGGCCAGGTCAGCGGCACCGTGACGCGCACCTACACCGTGACGGAGCGGGCGGGCGACCGGCCGGCGGAGATACCAGACTTCTGCACGGTGGGCGAGGGCGAGACCTGCGCCTTCTTCGAGGCGCCGCCCAGCTGGGGCGACGTGAAGTGCTGGCGCTGGGACAACAGCTACAACTACACGGGCAACAGCTGGCCGGGTGTCGACTGCACCCTGCTCGGCACGGCAGCCAACGGCCGCAAGGTCTGGAAGTGGGCATGGAACGGCAGCCGCGTGAGCCAGCCGAGCCCCAACGAGGGCATTATCTTCAACGACGGCGCTAACCAGACGGCCGACCTGCCCTTTGCCAACGGCGGCTATTACACCAAGGACGGCCTGGCGGGCATAGCCGGCAACTGACAGCACCGCGGGCGGCTTCCCTGTTGGGAAGCCGCTGTAGCACTTTTTCGATGCCTTTAGCAGCGGAGCATATAGCCGCCGTCGAAGACCTGGACGGTGCCGGTGATCTGGGCCGCGGCCGGGGAGGCCAGGTATACCGCCAGGGCGCCCACCCCCCCCCGCCGCGTTGCTTTGCCGTTCTGCTATCGTTTTATCACGTTCCGCACCACAAACCACAGGTGCATCGCCAACGTGACGGCCAGCCCATAGTGGCGGCGCATTACGCCAAACCGCTCCCGCAGCGAGGCGCGGTGGTTGTGCGTGGTAGCCCCCTCTTCCAGATAGTTGGCCACGACCGCCCTGACGCGGGTCAGCGCCAAGTGCCGTCTTTCGGCCTCTTTCATGATGCGTATGCACCAGTCTACATCGGCCGATAGGCGGTAGCCCAGGTCGTAGGGCGTGGCTTTGGCCAGGTCTGCGCGGGCATAGAACGCCTGGTGGCAGACCAGCATGCCCTGGCGGAACGAGCGCCACGAGAGGTGGTCGGGCGGCGCAAGACGGCGGTGGCGCAGAAAGCTCCTGTCTGCACCGACGATGTCTGTGTCGCCGTAAAGCACGGCGGTGTCTGGCTCGCAATGCTCGGCCACGAGGGTCAGCGTGCCGGGCGAGGGCAGGGTGTCGCCCGCGTTGAGGAACACCACGAAGTCGCCCGTGGCCCGCTGCAGGCCTTTGTTCATGGCATCATAGATGCCCCTGTCAGGCTCTGAGCTGACCACCACCTCGTGTGCGCTGGCCTGCTCATCGCTGGCCTCGCGGTAGAGGCGGGCCATGTGCAGGGTCTCATCGGTCGATGCCCCGTCAATAATCAGGTGTTCCACGTGCTGGTAGTCTTGCCAGAGTACGCTGTCGAGCGTTGGCTGCAGCACGGCGGCTGCGTTATAGGTGATGGTGACGACTGAAAACTTGGGTTTCATAGCTTGTAGTTCTTCACGGCCAGCGCCTGGTTGTAGACCTCGACATAGCGCATGGCAACGCTCGACTGCGAGTAGCTGTGCAGCACCTTGCGCACGGCCCGCTCCGACAGCGTCTGGCGGTCGGCCTCGCACAGCGCCCAGCGGATGCCGCGGGCCAGGTCGGCGGCGTTGCGATACTCGGCCACGTAGCCGTTCTGCCTGTGGTCAATCTCCTCGGGTATGCCGCCCACGTTGAATCCCACGCAGGGCACGCCGCAGGCCATGGCCTCCATGATGGTGTTGGGCAGATTCTCCGACAGCGACGGCAGCACGAAGAGGTCGGCGGCGTTGTAGGCGCGGACAATCTGCTGCTCATCATTGACGTAGCCCAGCGGGAATGCCTGGAAGGGCAGCTGCCCCGCCACCTCCTCGGCGTGGCCGCCCAGGATGACGACCCCTGTCTGCGCCTTCATCTCCGGGTGCTGGCCGGCCAGCAGGTTGCAGGCTTCCACCAGGTAGTCCATGCCCTTGTTGCGGTTGGTGGCGCGCTGCGACACGAAGAGCAGCAGCCGCAGCTCCTGTGGCAGACCGAGCTGCCGGCGCGCCTCGGCACGGTCAGTCACGCGGTAGACGCGCGTGTCTATGGGGTTGGGTATGCTGCTGACCTTCTGGCCGCGCAGCAGCGCGCTCTGCCTGGCCTCCGACTCCAGCCAGCGGCTGCATGCCACGAAGTGGATGCTGTCTTGTGCCAGCAGCGCCGCCTTCTTCCGCCACACGCGGGCCGACAGGTCGTTGCGCCCGCCGCCGCCCGGCAGGTACTTGCACTGGCAGCAGCCGGTCTTGAACTGCCGGCAGCCCAGGGTCAGGTGGCAGATGCCCGTGGCGGGCCACATATCGTGCATGGTCCACACCACCGGCTTGCCGCTGCGCAGAATGCGGCGGATGCCGCCCAGCGAGAGCATGCCCTGATTCACCCAGTGCAGGTGTATGACATCTGCCTCGCGGAACTCCTCGGTCTGCGTGATGTCAAAGCCCGCGTTGGCAATGTCGACCTCGAACAGATGGCGCCGCCGCAGGTGGAGCCGGCACAGCACGACGAGCCGCTCCCAGAGAAAGCTCCACTGGCTGCGCACGCCCTGGGGCAGCGCCGCCACGGTCGGGCAGTCTGTCTCCTTGTCGCGCACCAGCATCTTGGCCTTCACGCCGTTGTTGATGAGTGCGCTCATCAGGCGGTTGGCGGCAACCGCCGCACCGCCCGTTCTCTCGCTCGTGTTGACTATCAGCACTCTCATGTCTGCACCCTTTTCTGTCTGGTTTTCAGGCTTGTTTTTCGTTCTGATTGCAAAGGTAAGCAAAAAATCCTGAGAAGTGGCACGGTTTTGGCAAAATATTCACTGTTTCCGCACACAGACGGTTGATTTAGGTCAAGAACAGTGAGTTTTTATGCATTTTGGCGCATAAAACTCTTGCGTGGTTTCGATTTTCGCCGTACCTTTGCACCGTCAAAAGGTTAATAGATTGTTTTAGGTTAGTAGTAATATTTATAGTTTTAGGTTTTTAGTTATTGGTAAAAAA